>LIUJ01000088.1 GCA_001462255.1 Fibrobacteria bacterium GUT77
TTGTTTACTTCGGCGAAGCCAATCTCGGGGTGTCTAAATTAATCGTTCGTTTTTATTTGATGTGTCGTCATTGTTGATAAATAAACGTTTGATTTATAAAAATTGAGGAGGTAGTACCTTGGAAATCGTTAAATTGCAGGCGCGGGAGCGGAGTTCCGTCGGGAAGTCCTATACGCGTAAGGCGCGTGCGCAGGGGTGGATACCCGCTGTGTACTACGGTCAGGGCGAGCCCCGTAAGATTGAGGTGCCGCATAGGGAGTTCGCCGCGGTGGTTCGGGCGAGGCAGACTACCCACCTTATCGACCTCGGTTTGGGTGACGGCGCCATCGCGGTCATTCGCGAAACCCAGCGCCACGTGCTTAAGGACGACCTGTTCTACCACTTAGACTTCTTTCATGTGGATATGAGCAAGAAGGTGACTACGGACGTGCCGCTTGATTTTGTGGGGGTATCCGTGGGCGTGAAGGACGACGGCGGGGTGCTCGGCCACCCGCTTAAGGCGGTGAGGGTGGAGTGTCTGCCGGCGGACATACCGGAGAAGGTATCCGTTGACGTGTCGGCGCTCAAGATCGGCGACTCGATTCACGTGCGCGATATTACCATTCCGAATTTGACGATTAAGCACGCGCCGGACGAGGTTTTGGCCGTTGTGACGCATCCGACCCGCGACGCGGGCGCGGCGGCGGCGACTACGGAGGAGGGCGCGGCGGCGGTTCCCGCGGCCGGCGCTAAAGCTCCCGCGACCGCCGCGAAAGCTCCCGCCGCCGGCGCAAAGGCTCCGGCCGCCGGCGCGAAGGCTCCGGCGGCGGCGAAATCCCCGGCCAAAAAGTAGGGGAGCGCCGAATTTTTGGGGTTCTTGGGAGGATTGTTCGGTAGGCTCTTTGTAAGAGGGAAGCCGGGCGTTAGCGGCGCGAGCGGCGTTGCCGGTATAGGCTGTATCGGCGATATAAAGAGATTCAAGCCGGAGTTGTTGATAATCGGCTTAGGGAATCCCGGATCAAAATACGACGGTACCCGCCACAACGTGGGTTTCGACGTCGCCGACAAATATTGTAATCTCTTAGGCGGCGGTGTTGTTGCCGCGCCGGTAGAGTATTGTGAGGCGATGTGTCGGACGGCGTTGAGCGGGGTAGTCGGCAAGCCGGTGTTGGTAGCGAAGCCGCTGACCTACATGAATCTTTCCGGCGATGCCGTAGGTGCTCTCGCGAGGAAGTACGGGGTAGGCGCGGACAGGTGTTTGATTATTGTGGACGATTTCCAAATTCCCTTAGGTAAGTTGCGTTTCCGCAAAGGCGGGTCGTCCGGCGGGCACAACGGGTTGAAGTCGGTATCGGCGGCGATAGGCGCCGAGTATCCGAGGTTGCGGGTTGGGATCGGGCCGTTGCCGTTGGGGGCGAGCGTGGTGGATTTTGTGTTGGGCGGTTTTGAGGAGTGCGAGCGGGAGGAGGTCGCTAAGGCGGTAAAGGCGGCGGCGGAGGCCGTTGCGTTTATGGTTGAGAGCGGTATTGACGCGGCTATGAATAGGTATAATTGAGTATCAATAAATTAACCCTGTCCCAAGGCATAAATCCGTTAAACGGATGCGACGACTTTGGGGCCAAACGTCCATAGGAGGCAGTAAAGTGATTCGACCCTACGAAACCGCGGTCGTGATCGACGGGACCCTTTCCGACGACGCGATTCAGCGGGAGCAGGAGCAGTTGGAGGCGTTTTTTAAGTCCAATTCGGAGTTTGAGAAGACCGACGTGTGGGGGAAACGTGCCCTTGCCTACACGATTAGGAAGAAGAAGACGGGCCACTACGTTGTGTTCAGCTATCGGGCATCGGGGGATGTTGCGGGGATGTTCGATAAGCACGTGAAGTTGAACGAGGCGGTGCTACGCCACTTGACGGTGGTGCGGGATCTGAAGAATGAGGCGGCGCGGGAGGCTTTCGCCGCGCGCAAGGAGGAGATTAGGGTGGATAAGATGGAGGATGAGGACGGAGATTTGGAGCGCGACTAATCTGCGTTTTCGTTATACTAAAAACGATTAAAAACAGGAGAAAATAAAGATGGCGTTTGTGAAGAGAAGGTCTAAGAAGGTCTGCTGGTTTGAGCAGAACAAGGTGGCGCCCGATTACAAGGACATAAAGATAATCGGTCGTTTTGTGACGGAGCGCGGCAAGATAGTGCCGAGGCGTCTTTCCGGGGTTAGCGCCAAGAATCAGAGGTTGCTTGCCGCCGCGGTCAAGCGGGCGAGGCACTTGGGGCTGTTGCCGTTTGTGGCGGAGAACATGAGGTAAAACGTTGTTGACGTTTCCCGAAGATCTGAAAGGTTAGGAGCGATAAAAATGGAAGTAGTGCTTAAGAAGGATTACGGTAAGCTCGGTAGCGCGATGGACATTGTCACCGTTAAGGACGGGTACGCGAGGAATTTTTTGATACCCAACGGAGTGGCCGTGTCGGCGACCGAGGGGAACAAGCGTTTGGTTGCCGACGCGAAGAGGACGAGTGAGAAGCGCGAGGCCAAGCTCATTGAGGAGGCGCGCGGGATTTTGAGTAAGATTGAGAACACGTCCTGCACGATTGCCGTGAAGGTTGGCGAGGAGGAGCAGGTTTACGGTTCGGTTTCGGCGCTCGACATCGCGGAGTTCCTGAAGAAGGAGGGTTTTGACGTTGAGAAGCGTCAGGTGAAGTTGGAGGAGCCTATAAAGCAATTGGGCGTTTACACGGTGGACATATCGTTGCACAAGGGCGTGGACGCTAAGCTGAAGGTGTGGGTGGTCAAGGAGGAGTCCTAAGCTTTTTGTGCGAATATTCAGCGTTGTCGACGCGCCGGACCCCGAAGCAATCTGAAATGTTGCCCAAGGTTCGGCGCGTTTATTATATTAGGGGTATATGAAGCGGTTTTTCATTATTTGACACTTTAAGGAGACAATGCGCGTTATGGGTAGCGTTAGCGGAAGCGGTAAGGGGATAACGTTTAAGGGTTGTTACGTGGCGATAGTGACTCCCTTTAAGGCCGACGGTAGTTTGGACGAGGTGGGTTTGCGCTCGAACATAGACTATCTGATCGACAACGGCGTGGCCGGTTTGGTGCCGTGCGGCACGACCGGGGAGAGCGCGACGCTTTCCTGGGAGGAGCATAAGCGCGTGGTCGACGTTACGATTGATCAAGCGAACAAGCGCGTACAGGTGATTGCGGGCGCCGGGTCAAACAACACGACAGAGGCTGTGGAGGCGGCTCTGCACGCAAAAAAAAGCGGCGCGGACGCTATTCTCACCATCACCCCGTATTATAATAAACCTTCGCAGGAGGGGCTCTACAGACATTTTAGCGTAATCGCCGAAAAAGCGGACGTGCCCATGGTGCTTTACAACGTACCGGGTCGCACCGGCGTGAATATGTTGCCCGAAACGGTTGAGAGGCTAAGCGGTCTATCGCAGGTCGTAGCAATTAAGGAGGCCAGCGGCAATCTGACGCAAATTTCGGAGATACACCGCCGATGCGGCGATAGAATCACCATTCTTTCAGGCGACGACGCGTTGACGTTGCCCATTTTAGCCTGCGGCGGAACCGGCGTAATATCGGTAACCGGCAACATCCTCCCGGCGAAGATGAGCAAGATGGTAGAGCTATGGCTAAACGGCGACCACGCCGGCGCCTTGGAATTGCACGACGAGTTACTGCCCATCTCGCAAACCGTGTTCATAGAGACGAGCCCCGTGCCGGTAAAGACCTGCATGACCGAAGCCGGTTTGGCTGCGGGCCCGGTAAGGTTGCCGTTAGCGCCGATGCTTGA
>LIUJ01000089.1:0-348 GCA_001462255.1 Fibrobacteria bacterium GUT77
GTTCTAAGCGGAGACACCGCAACGTTTCAAAACGAACTGTCCGATTTTCTTTTGGAATGCATAAGTTATATGGATAACGCCGAAGCGTTCTACCACGGAGTCATGGTCGGGGTACTGTCGCGAATACCCGGCTACAGATTAAAATCCAACCGCGAGAGCGGAAACGGGAGAAGCGACTTAGTCCTATACAGCGCAAGCCAACGGAACGGCACGGTAATCATATTTGAGCTTAAGGCAACCAAAGAATTTGACAAACTGCCGACAATGTGCGAAATCGCCCTAAAACAAACGGAAGACAGGAATTACGCCGCCGACTGGACCAAAAACGGCTATAAAAACATCGTCAAA
>LIUJ01000089.1:428-4641 GCA_001462255.1 Fibrobacteria bacterium GUT77
CGATTGGATTAACAACGGCTATAAAAACATCGTCAAATACGGTATCGGTTTCTGCGGCAAATGTTGCGAAATACGGAAAGGCAAATAAACGGATTTTTTTATGACGCAGTCAACCCCACAATCCGATTCCTCACCGCCGCCCCGCGCCAACACCGCGCCGGATTCAAGCGGCCATAGGGGGCGTTTGCTCGAAAAGTACGCCGAACGCGGGATTTTGGCGTTTAGTGATTACGAGGTTCTCGAATTTTTACTGACTTTCGCGCTTCCACGTATAGACACAAAACCTATCGCCAAGGATTTGTTGAAAAAATACGGCACCGTAAGCGCCGTCATCAACGCCCCTATCCACGAGCTCTGCGAGGTTAAGGGGGTGGGGCGGCGCTCGGCGGTTCTGCTTAACCTTGTAAAGGACATTACGGCGTACTGTCTTAAGGAAAGGATCGTAGAAAAGCCGATTATCGTAAGGCGCGGCGATGTGGAGGACTACCTGCGTTCCAAACTTAGCGAACGTAGGGATGAGTGTGTCATAGCGTTGTACTTGGACAACGGCAACCGCGTTTTGGGAGACGAGGTTATCGCCGACGGTACGGTGAACCGCTGCGTAATCTTTCCGCGCAAGGTCATGGAGGGGGCGATGAAGCACTCCGCCGCCTCGTTCATCCTCGTCCACAACCATCCGGGGGGAACGGCCGCCGCCTCGGAGGAGGACTGGAAAACTACGGAGCGCCTCCATAGCGCGGGGATGCAGATAGACATACCAATGCTCGACCACATAATCGTATCTAAGGACAAAACCGTCAGTTTGAGAGAGTTCAAACGATGGCCGACATGACGACCGCCGCCCGATAACGCTTTTAAAACACTCCGGAATTGCGATTTATGTTGATTATGATATATATTTAAATCACGGTCAACCATAAAAAACGATTATAAATACAATGACTATCCCAAAAATGATAAAATGTCGGCTTTCACACTCGCGAGCCAGCAACCGCGCCCGTGTATCCGCAATGTTCGCGATGTTGTTACTAACATCGTCGCCTCTTCTAATCTCGCCGGCCGTAGCCAACGACATTTATTTCGGTGCGAGCGCCGGTAGCCGCCCGTTGTACTTTCTTGCCCTCCCGACATCCGCCGCAACCTTGGGGCGGGGGACCGTTTCGGCTTCGGGGGCTATGGACGCGTCCGACGCTTTACGCTTTCCGGCCAATACCCCCTTGGCCGACGGCGGGCAGTTTTTCTTTGGGGCGAGCGGGCAGGGGGAGACGCACGCGCTCTTCGCCTCCGCCGCTCTGCCGATCTTCCGCGACGGCGCGCTTGGGGTATTCGCGCAGTCCACTCCGATGAACGTTTGGCCTATGCTCAATATTGACATACCTTCGCCAAATACGCTTGCCTACAACCTGCTGGGCGTTTCGCTTGCTAAATATTTTCCGGAGTACAGTTACGGCTTCGGCTTCAGCGCGTCTTTTTACAGGAGTGACGCTTGGGGCGAGAATACGGCGTTTGGGGCGTTTGGAGCGGATTTTCGCTTTGACCCAGCCGACTTTTTGTCGGGACGCGTCTACGTTTTAAGCGCTGGAATGCCGATGAGCGGCGACAGCGCCTTCTACCGCCGATTCTCCGAGCAGTACGGGCTTATCTTAAATTACAACACCGATCTCGGCAAAAGCGATTTTTGGAAGGCAAACTTTGGTATAGGCGCAAGGAAAACCACTTGGGATGGGGATTTTGACATCGGCTTCGGCGCGGAGTTTATCGCGGACGAGCGGTACTTTATGCGTATGGGCTGGGAAGTCCCCGCCGGCGCCGTTTCCGAAGCGATTTCATTCGCGTGGAAGGACTTCAAATATTTTATGGGATCCGGCGACGTAAATTTCGGCAACTTCAACAAACTTGCCATCCTCTACGGCTGGGGCGTCGGTTTGGGCGTTAAGTGGGGCGATTTCAAGGTAGACGCCGCTTACCGACCGGGCCCGGACGGAATGGCGAGCGGTATTTGGTCGACCAACCTGACATTTGAGGCGGAGGAGATGAAAAAGAGGAGGGCGGAAGACAACCTTGAACTCGCGCGGTATTACTACGAAAGCGACCGCTTCGACAAATCGAGCCTCTACGCGGCGCGGGCCATAGGCGAGGACTCTACACTGTGGAACGCCAAGCCGCTTTACGTAAAATCGGAGGCGGAGCTTCGGCGGCGCGCCGCCGGTTCGGTCGCGCTCATATACGGCGGCAACTCGCGGGGGGTGGTCGTCCCCTATCCGCCCTCCGAAGACGCACTCGGAGGCCTCAGCCGCTACGTGGCGCTCGTATCACATCTGCGCAACAGCTACCCGGTAAATTTTACCGTAGACATCGGCAATCTGATATCCGCCGACAAGAACGCGCTACGGGTAGAGTTTGCCGGGAACTACTACGACGCCGCGAAGTTCGACGTGCTGGCGCCCGGCGTCGGCGAACTCTCCTTGGGACCGGCAAAGCTCGCGGCGGCCCTCAAGCAAAAAACGCCGATAATCGTCACCAACCTAAACGACAACAACGCGGCGGCGACCGGCATAAGCGGCAACGCTTTGTTGACAAACGGCGGTTACAGCATATACTTTTTGAATATCATAGAAACGGTTCCCGAAAACAAAAACGGCGCCGACCTCGATTTATCGTACGATCCGGCCGCGATAAAATCGCAACTTGCCAAGGGACAGGCGGCGACAGCCGATTTACGCGTGGCCGTCGTCCACGGCACGCTTGATGAGGTGAAGAGCCTTGCCGAGGAACTTGAGGGCGGGATCGACGTCGTGATTGCCGGTAGCCTTGAGCAACGGCTTGACAATCCAATCAGAGTCGGCAACACGCTCATTGTCTCGGCGGGCGCGGAGAACAAATTTGTGGGATGCCTCTTCGTAAAATTCAGCGACGTAAAGACGGCTATTAAGGCGGACAAGGCGCGTAAGACAACGCCGGTAGCGCAAACACGGGCGAGAAGAAGCAGGCCGACGCGGGCCAAACCCCGCTTTACGGCGGAGAACACGCTGTTTCCGGTCGGTCAAGACATAACGCCCGACAAAACGGTGGAGGACATAACAAAGCTCGTACGCGCCGCCATAGTGGTGGAACGCGGCGACGATCCCAACATCCGCACCCGCGTTAGGGGCGTGGTGGCGCACCTCTCCGACCGCGGGGCCGGACCGCAGGCCTTCCTCAAGGCCGCCCAAAGCAAGAGCGAACTCCCGCTCGGCGACAGCGTCTTCAACTGCCGCCGCCCGCTACTGTCAAGCTCCGGCGACCGCGCGGCGTTCATCTTCGGCAAACCGGAGAACAAAAACGGAAAACTGCGCATGATCGACCTGGAGATGGGCACCGGCAAAACGGTGTCGGCCCAAAAAAACGTTTTGGACGCAACCTTCTCCCCCACCGACGGTTTCCTATACTACATAGAGGCCGACAGCGGCGACGACGCCGGCACAATCCGCAAGACGAAGATGCACATGAACGACGCGCTCACCGTCCTTGAGGCGGACGCCTCGCAACGCGACGACCTGCACATATCCTCCGACGGGGAAACCATACTCTTCGCGTCCAAACCCAAAGGCGGCAAGTGGGACATATACGCGCTCGACACATCGGGAAAAATCGCGCCGGTCAAATTGACGGACGGCAAAGCAGACCACCGCAACCCGCGCGTGAGCCCAAACAACAAATACGTAGCGTACCTCTCGAACCGCACGGGTTTCGGCGGAAAAACGGACTTGTGGGTATACAACAGAATCGCGAAGGAACACAGACAGTTGACGTTCGACACCGACGCGCGCGGCTTTACATGGAGCGACGACTCGGAAGCGATCTACTTCTCGGCGGGCGCGAACCTTTTGGCAATCCACCGCGTAGACATAACTCACGGCATGATAAAAAACATGATCCCGCACCCGCAAAACGAAGTGAAGTCGTGGAGCGAAAACACCCCGCGCTTTTTACGCTACAACGACGAGCCTATGATCGTGTATACGCGAACGTACCCAAGCGGTAAACGGCGGATTTATTGGTTCGACATCAATAACGCGAAAGACGCGCCGATGTACGCGATTGGGGAGTTTGACGAGTGGGAGGACTGAGAATTTTGAAACTGTCTCTCACTACCGCGCCAACTCTACCTGTAGTGGTCTAACAAATTAATACCGTTGGCGGGATGTATTTTAAGTGGTAATCCTCACAAAAT
>LIUJ01000090.1 GCA_001462255.1 Fibrobacteria bacterium GUT77
GGCCAATACGATAGGCTCAAAGGCGAACGACACGGAAATCGCCCACTGGTCGGTCAGCCTAAAAGAAAATATTGAGAAGATTAGAGAGCAGATACAAAATATCGAATAGATAGACATTTTGCGGTATTGATTTTGATTTCGGTTATTTGACTTTGATTTTATCTTTTAATGTTTAGGAAGGAGACCCAAACAAATGTCCGATCTCTACGAATTGGAGTTGGAGTTGCTGGAAAAGAAAGGTGTAAGCCGTTACAAAGCCGTGCTTATGGCCTCGCAAGAAGCGCGCTTTGTCAACAATCAGCTACGCAACGGTATTATTGAGTCTAAGGACAAACCGGCGACATTGGCCATGCGGAAGCTCTTTGAGGGCAGGGTGGTTGAGGACGTGGAGGAGCAGGCCGCTTAATGGGCGGCGCGCGCAGAGTACTGGTAGGCGTTACCGGCGGGATCGCGGCCTACAAGGTCCCCCCGTTGGTGCGCTTGTTGCGTAAAAGCGGATGCGAGGTCAAGGTGGTGTTGACCGCCGCCGCGAAGCCGCTCGTCGGCGCGGAGGCGTTGCGCGTTCTCTCCGGCAATCCCGTCCATACGGATGATAATCCGGCGCGTTACGATATGGATCACATCCGCCTGTCCGAGTGGGCGAGCGTGTATTTAATCTGTCCCGCTACGGCAAACACCATAGCGAAGATGGCCGCCGGTATCGCCGATAATCTGTTGACTGCGCTTACGTTGTCTATCCCGGAGGAAAAGATCATCGTTGCTCCGGCGATGAACCGCGTTATGTGGGCGAACAAGGCTACGCTGACCAATGTCGGCGTGTTGACGTCTCGCGGCGTTACGGTGTTGCCGGTCGGTGAGGGGGAGTTGGCTTGCGGCGTGCGCGGGCCGGGGCGAATGATCGAGATTGACGAGATTGCCAAGCGCGTTGTGGAGTTGATGGATAAGATTGACCGTAACGATGGAGTTAGCGCCGTTGATATTGACGCGAATACCGCAACGTTTAAGGGAAAAACCGTACTTATATCATCCGGCCCTACTGAAGAGCCGATTGATCCCGTCCGCGTAATCACAAACAAGTCTTCCGGCAAGATGGGGGCCGCGCTCGCTAAAGCCGCGCTCGCGACGGGCGCGCGGGTCACTGTGGTCAGCGGCCCCGCTTCCGAACCGTTGCCTTCCGGCGTTGAGGTTGTTCGCGTAAAAACGGCCGCGGAGATGGCGGCGGCGATGGGCGAGCGTTTCGCGTCGGCGGATGTTTGCGTTATGGCCGCCGCCGTGAGCGACTACCGTCCGGCGACTCCGTTTCACTCAAAAATACATCGTTCCGAAAAAGAGAACATCACGTTGGAATTGACACCGAACCCGGACATTCTCGCCGCGTTGGGCGCGGTCAAAACGCCAAAACAGATTTTGGTGGGATTTTCGCTCGAAAGCGGCGACGACGTTGACCGCGCCGAGGCAAAGATGCGGAAGAAGGGTTGCGACATGATGGTCTTCAATAGGGCGGATACGGCCGTCGGCGGAAGCGATACGGTGATGACGCTGCTCTTCGCCGACGGCGGACGCGAGGCGTTTCCGAAGATGAGCAAGACGGCCGCCGCGGAGCTCATACTTGGGAAAGCGTTAAAACGGGTTGCCGCCAAAGTGGCGTAAACAGGGGTGAAACCGGCTATCGTTTGTCGTTTCTTCCGATAAGCGTCGCGATTTTATCCGCCATGTCCTCCGTTTTAATCCCGATTTCCTCTTTTAGCTTTGCGACGTCTCCGTGCGGTATGAACTTGTCGGGCAGGCCGAAGTTTAATATGTCGGGGCGGCCGCCGCTATCCACAAGTTGCGCCGACAGGTTTTGAATCGACGATCCGAACCCGCCGACTAAGGTGTTGTTTTCAAAGGTTGCGATGAGCGGATACTTAACAAAGAGTTTTTTATAAAAATCGGCGTCTAAGGGTTTGGCGAAGCGCGCGTCTATAAGCGCCGCGCTTATGCCCCGCGTTGAGAGCAGGTCGCGTACCCGCTCGGCGTCTTCATACATATCGCCCAACGCCAATAGCGCGGCCTGCGTTCCGCGTTTCATTAGCTTGGGTAGCGCGATTTCTATCGATTCAAAGTCTCGGTTGCCGGAATCGACCGACGCGTTGCCGCGCGGGTAGCGGATGAATACCGGGCCGCCGTTGTAATTTACGGCGGTGAAAAGCATATCCCGCAGAGTTTTTTCGTTTGTCGGCGCCATAATGACCGCGCCTGGCACGGTGTTTAGGTACGATATGTCGAAATTGCCGTGGTGTGTGGGGCCGTCGTCGCCCACAAGCCCCGCCCTGTCGACGCAGAAGATCACGTTTAGGCCGTCCAGCGCGACATCCTGCATGATTTGGTCGTATGCCCTTTGCAGGAAGCTGGAGTAAATGGCCACAACAGGGCGCAACCCCTTTTGTGCCAGTCCGGCGGCGAAGGTTACGGCGTGCCCCTCCGCTATGCCCACGTCGAAAAATCTCTCCGGGTAGGCGTCCATAAAACCGGTTAGCCCGGTGCCGTCCGGCATCGCGGCGGTTATCGCGACTATTTTTTCGTTTGTTTGTCCGAGTTCGACCATTGCCGCGCCGAAAACGCTGCTGTAGGAGGGCGCGGTTGGCGTGGCGGGTTTTATGACCGCGCCGGTTTCGGGTGTGAACTTGCTTACGCCGTGGAATTTTGTGGAGTTGTCTTCTGCGTGCCTATACCCCTTGCCCTTTTTGGTAATGACGTGTACGAGCACCGGGCCCTTGGAGTTTTCGCGTATGGATTTGAATACCTCTATCATGTCGGCCGTGTTGTGCCCGTCTATCGGGCCGAAGTAGCGTAAACCCATGTCCTCAAAGAGCTTACCGGGAATAACGACGTGCTTCAGGCCGTCGTCCACCGTTTTGATAAGGGTTCTAAGGCCCTTCCCGATTGTGCTGCGGTCGCCGAGGAACTCCCACACGTAGTCCTTGAGCTTGTTGTAGCGTTTGTCGGTAATCATTCGGTTGAAGTAGCGCGACATCGCGCCGACGTTTTTTGAGATTGACATTTCGTTGTCGTTGAGCACCACCGTCATGTTCGTGGAGGACGAGCCGAGGTTGTTTAGCCCCTCAAAAGCGAGCCCGCCGCTCATTGACCCGTCGCCGATTACGGCGATTACCGAGTGTTTTTCGCCCAAAAGGTCGCGTCCGATGGCCAAACCGAGCGCGGCGCTTATGGAGGTGGAGGCGTGGCCGACGGAGAAGCAGTCGTATGGGCTCTCCGACGTCCGAGGAAAGCCGCTGATGCCGCCGTACTGACGTATGGTGGGGAAGCGCTCCCTCCGTCCGGTGATGATTTTGTGCGGGTAGGCCTGATGCCCCACGTCCCAAACGATTTTGTCGGTCGGCGTATCGTAACTATAGTGGAGCGCGAGGGTCAATTCCACCGTGCCGAGGCTGGAGGCTAAGTGTCCGCCGGTGCGGCTGATGTTTTCTATAAGAAAGTCCCGCAACTGTTGCGCGACGACCGGAAGCCTGTCGATTGGTAGGGCGCGTAGGTCGGCGGGGGAATTTATGTTTTCCAGTGTGCTCACGGGACGTGATTCCTTTTGGATTGTTTTGATAGTAATATAATTAATCTTGCGTCGAAAGCCAAAATAAAAAAAATCAAAATTGACGACTAAAAAATTTTTTTATTGCGTTGCGTTTTGATTTATTGTAATATATATTATATACGGCGGGTGTCGGTATACTCTTAATTGTTACGGCTGTTTCGCGCGGCGGGGAGTTTATGTATGGGAGCTAAAAAGGTATTTGCGAAGTGTTTGGCGGTCGGCCTTATCCTTGATTTGGCCTTTGGGTCGGTTTTTGCCGTTTTTGCCCAAGACGGTTGGGACGGTTTTGACGCCAATGCGCCCGTTTACGGCCAGCCCGACTACGGTCAGCCGAATTACGGTCAGCCCGACTACGGTCAGCCGGATTACGGTCAATCCGCTCAGCAGACCCCTTCCGTAGAAGAGTCGCTTGATGAGTTGGAGAACAAATATAAGCAAGGCGCGGAGGTGGACGCCTCGGCGGCGGGATTCATAAAGGTCGTCAGGCACAAAAAAAAGGAATTGAGCGATTTTCCGAACGCCATCATAGAGGGGTTGCAGGTCTCCGTGGAAAACGGCGTCGTCCAAGACGAGATTGTCGTGACTTGTTACTTCATCTTCCGCGACAAGTTTTCCAGCTACTTCTACAACATAGATCGCAAGGAGAACAAGTTGACGTTTGAGTTCGTGGACGCCCGCACCGGGTCGTCGCCCATCGCGGCGTTGGAGCAGGCGCCCATCAAGGAGATCGTCATTGAGGAGGATCAAAACGACGCGAATAAGTCGGTTAAGGGGCTTAGCGCCGAGTGGCACGACGTTATCCGCATCTCTTTTGAGTTGGAGTACCTGCCGGTGATTTCGGTCACAAACGAGCAAAATATCGTATCGTTTAGCTATAAATGGACGACTGATTCCGAAAAAGTTCCAAAGTACCTCTATAAAGATAAGTTTCCGTTGCTCTTTTGGGGATCCGTCGGGGTGCTCGGCGGAATCGGCGGCGGTATTTTGACATACTTTTTGATACCCAAGAAAGTGCCGGTCGTGGACAACGTTCTTTCGCTTGATGATTTGCCCGCAAGGACCCGTTGAACGGGTTTGTTTTGCGGGTAAATCCGTTTGGGAGCGGGCGGCGCGATATTTATTTTGTTTTCCCCGTGTCTATATACTATATTATGCTATGGCGTAGGGCGTTGCGTTATCGCCGGTACGCCGTATTTATTGTTGTCGTAAGCTGTATAAACCCATAACCGAACATAGATGAAAAACGAAACGGCGGACGCGTTATGAAACAACAAACAAAGTGCTACACGATAAGTATGCCGGTAAGAACCTTTTGGACTGTATTCTTGCCGCTCTGCTTTTTTTTGTTCGCGGTAGGATCGCTTGTCGGTTTTTTTATAGTGGATCGCAAGGTTATGCCCAAGATCGTCGGCGTTCACCGCGACGTATTGCCCGCGCCCGACGTGCGCGGTATGGAGTACGAGGCGGCCCGCAATAAGTTCTACGGCGTGGGGCTCTTGACCGAAGTGCGCGCCAGAGAGTTCGACGACAGCGTTCCCGAAGGCAACGTGTTGAGCCAGTTCCCCGATCCCGGCGAAACGGTGAAGAAGGGGCGCAAGATTGCCGTGACCGTGAGCCGGGGGCCGGAGGCGGCCAGAGTGCCGACGCTACGCGGGATAAACGAGCGGCAGGCCCGTTTGGATTTGCGCAAGGGCGGGTTCAACGTGAGCGCCAACGTTCGCAAGGAGTTTAGCGCAAGCGTGCCGTTAGACGCCGTAATAGAAACCTTCCCCCCCGCCGGCACGATTACGTCGCGGGCGATGGACGTGGACTTGATACTATCGCGCGGCCCAAGACCTACCCATGCCGTTATGCCTAACGTTATAGGCGATATCTTATCGGAAGCAAAGAAAAAAGTGGTCGACGCCGGCCTGAAAGTAGGCGCCGTAACCTATCAAAACAACGCGACGTTGGTTCCGGGAACGGTAATGTCTCAATCCGCGTCGCCGGGGGCGAATGTGCCGTTGGAGAGTTCGGTCGATTTGGTAATTTCAGCCATCAAGTAAGCGGGTGTTGACGTTATGAACAAAGCCATAAAAAAACATGTCGCCGTTGTGTTCGCTATAGTAGCCGCGGTCGCGTTGTTCACCGCGGGTTGCGTTACCGGCAACAAGGGCGGTCGACGAGCCGCCGCGGACGCGCAAGGCGACAATAGATATATAACGCGCGCTATGGGGTTTCCGTTAGACGGTTCCGACGTCTCCCCGGATTCCGCCGATCGCTATCGGCTCGCTCAGGATCACTTTATAATTGCCCTTGACTACGAGCGGCGCGGTCTTCATGAGGCGGCCTTCGAACTTTACGAAATAGCCTACGATTTTTGGCCGCGTTCCGGCTTTTTACGCAAAACGGTGGCCGATGAGTATGTGCGGCGTAACGAGTACGATAGGGCGCTTACCCTATTTTCCGCCGTAAAACTCTCCGACTTGACAGCTGACGAGTTGCGAACGCTCAGCTTGATTTACCAACGCTTAGGCAATATTGAGAAAGCGGCGGAGGCGATGGAGGCGCTTGGGAGCGAGCGTAGCGAAGAGGAGATATACGCGCTTGCCCTCCTCTATGAGTCTATGGGGCGTAAAGACAAGGCTATGAAGAGTTTTCGCGATTTTTTCGCCGGAAGTCCGCGTTCGGCCGGATTCGGCGTAAAAATGGCAATGTTCAGCGTGGGGGAGAGGCGTTTGGCCGACGCGGAGAGCTTGGCCGTCATACTGCGGAGTTTGTATCCGGACAACGCGGAGATCGCGGCGCTCTTGGGTACGGTTAAGTATTTGGGGCGCGATACCGCCGCGGCCATACCGCTCTTTGACGAGGCTCTTAGATTGGATTCGCTAAACGAGGAGGCGTTGCGTACGTTGGCTCATATCCGTCTCGTTAAGGAGCAGTATCCTGAGGCGATATCCCTATATGAGCGGCTCACGGCGTTGGGGCCGGTTGCCGCCGTCTATAAGCGCGGCCTGGCCTTTTTGCTCTTTCACGCCAAGGAGTACGCGGCGGCCGAAAAAATTTTTGATGAGTTGCTTACCGGGGAGGGCGACGGCAAGGACGTAGTGGGGAAGCCTGAATTGTACCTTTATCGCGGGCTCGTTTACGCTCAGACCAAGAGGACAGATAAGGCGGCGGCGGAGTTTAGGGCGGCGCTTGCCTTAGACCCGCGATACGAGGAGGCTTGGAAAGAACTCTGCTACATGTACATCATGGCAAAAGACAAGGAGAAAGCGAATCGCGCCGTGGATGAGTACATAGCCGCGTTTCCCAACTCGGCGCAGGGGTGGAGGTTCCGCGGGTATGTCTTGAATATGCGCGAGAAGCACGAGGAGGCCATTGTCGCGCTTAAAAAGGCGACGGAGATTGATCCCGCCGACTATTTTTCGTGGTTTGAGATAGGTAGCATATTGGAGAAACGCAAGCGTATCGACGAAGCGGCCGTAGCGTTTAGAAACGTCTTGCGCATACATCCTGAAGACGCGCAGGCGGCGAATTACCTCGGCTATATGTGGGCCGAGGCCGGGGTGATGTTGGACAGCGCCAAGATACTCATAGAGATCGCGCTCAAAAAAGAGCCCAATAACGGAGCGTATTTAGACTCATACGCATGGGTCTTTTACCGAATGGGCGACTACGAAAAAGCGCTGCACTATATGAACAAAGCGTTGGAGCAAGACGGCGTACACAACGATCCGGTGCCGTACGAGCATATCGGGGACATTTATTTTAAGCTTTCCGATTACAAGGCCGCGGAGGACGCGTACAAGCGTAGCCTTGAGTTGAAAACGGAGGATGCCAAAAGGATAAGGGAGCGGTTGGTAGAGATAAAAAATTTAATGCGCGGTAAAAAGGGGCAGTAGGTTGAAAAAGGCTATTTGCTATAGATATTTGCCCGTACTCTTAGCCGTAGCGCTTGCTATGGCGGCGGGTTGCGCCGGTACGGCCAAAGGCGGCGCCGGAGACACGGGACAGGCGGCTCTCGCCGTCGACGACGCGGCTATGGAATTGATACTGCGTAAACCGGAGTTAGCCGAGTTTAAGGGATACGGCGAGATCAATATGTCGGGCGGTGGGGCTAAAGCGTCGGGCAAGGTTGAGGCGCGCCGCAGAAGCGACGGCTATGTTAAGGCGCAAATTTACACGCCTATCGGCACGGTAGCGGCTTCCATAGAGGCTGAGAATTTTAAGGGGAACGTGAAGGTCGATAAAGAGGTAAAAGAATTTACATACGATAACAAGATGACCGGAGTGTCTTTTCCGTGCGCCGAAAATTTTACATACGGTGAATTTATAAACGCGTTTACAGGCGCGATGCCGGGTGTATTTAGGGAATTGCCCGTTACTCCCGATTCTCTGAAGCAACGTAAAAAGTCGCCCGGCAAGGCTACGGCCGTGTGGAATTTCGACACGTTGTCGGTGCGCGCTCAACTCAAAATCAAAAACGGAAAGCCGCCGATGTTGGAATCGGTTCTCTTTAGATACAACATAGGCGGAAGCAAATTTTCGATACAATTCGCGAACTTCAAAAACGGGGCGGCGAGAGAAATTACGTTCAAACAGGGCAGCAAAAATTATATTAACGTAAAATATGAATCAATCATCGGGCGTTAGGGATATGATATGCTGAAACGGATTTCGCGAAATATTTGTATGGACGACATTCGGCAAACGATATTGCCCGTCGTCTCCGCGTTGTCGGTTTCGCTTATGATAATAGCCTTTTTTGCATCGCCCGCGTCGTCACAAAACGAAAATGCCGGTACCGTCGCCTTTCCGTTTCTTGTTATGGGGTACGACGCGCGCTCAATGGCCATGGGCGGCGCGGCCTGCGCCGTTCAAAACGGGATTTACGGCGTCCTCTCCAATCCCGCCGCCGTCGGTTACGTAAGCGTTACGCAGGTAATGGGCGGGTATCGGCAGGTAATGATGGATGTGTGGGGATATCCG
>LIUJ01000091.1:0-1022 GCA_001462255.1 Fibrobacteria bacterium GUT77
AATATTTTAGAAATCAACCGTTTACATTAAGCGCCGACACATCACGTACAATTGTCGCGAGTCTTGACGAACTCTTTGAACAAGCACGAAAACGGCAGAAACAAAATCCCGGAACGCAATATTTAGGAACTATGTTACAACATCTTGTCGCGGCAAAATTGTCTTTGATTTTGCCACCGGATAAGATAGGTATTCATGGCGCATCAGTAGCGGACTCTCCGACAGAACGAAGCGGTGATTTTGTTATTAATAATACGATTATTCATTGCACGACCGCGCCGAGTGATTCTCTTATTCAAAAGTGTGCGTTAAATATAAGAGGCGGTTGCTTTCCTGTAATCATTACTATTTTTGATCGTGTAAAGAACGCTCTTGATTTAGCGGATGACGCAAATATTTCAGGCAGAGTTGAAGTGTGGGACATACAACAATTTTTATCAACAAATATTAACGAACATAGCCTATTTGATAAAGAACAAAGAACAACAAAATTATCCGACATTATCGAAAGGTATAATCAGATAATAAACGAAAAAGAAACAGACCCAAGCCTAAAAATTGAATTTGAAACAAATTGACAGGCCGCCAATCCATATAAATCACGCCGTCCCCATTATCATAAAGGGCAGAAAAAGGGTGTGGGCTTGCACACCCGCCCCAATACAATTTACGCCGTCTCACCTCCAGCTGTTGCTTTCCACAGTGCGGACAACCAGATTTTGGCAAATAATCATTATTCCGCACATAATAAAGCACCTTTCCCTGATGTTTTTGTAGGTATTCACAATGTGTCCGCCATCAAATATTACTACAATTTAGGTGGTATTGATATTGAAAAGAAAGGCAGAAAAACCTGACTGCGGCGCGTTTATGCCGAAATGGAAAAGAAGATGTTTATTGAGTTGGAGAGCGGCGGCACCGCCGAAGCGTCGATGGCGGCGGCAAAGACGATAAAATGTTTGCAGATCGCCAACGGCGCGGTCTATTTGGACGCCGAAAACAACGGCACGCTCTTTGACGTT
>LIUJ01000091.1:1295-4192 GCA_001462255.1 Fibrobacteria bacterium GUT77
GCTCGACAAGGAGGCGGCGACGATTCGTGATTGGAACGCTGGGAAAATTCCGGTTCTCTTCGCCCATCCGGCTTCAGCCGGCCACGGCCTCAACCTTCAGGACGGCGGCAACATCGTCGTAATGTTCGGACACTGGTGGGACTTGGAGCAGTATCAGCAGATAATCGAAAGGATAGGCCCCGTAAGGCAGTTGCAGGCCGGGCACGACCGCCCCGTTTACATCTACAACATCCGCGCCGTCGATACCGTTGACGATCTCGTCATCCAGTCACGGACGGACAAGCGGCGCGTGCAGGACTTGCTTCTCGACGCGGCAAAGAGGCACGGATCGTGACGCCGGTTCGGTATATCAAAGACCGCCGCGACCGGCTGGTCGAAGCGGGCTATATCCCCCTACCGATAAGGCCGGGGAGTAAATCGCCGGTAAGCAAGGGGTGGGCATTGCCGGATTACACGCCGCCGCAGAAAGGCGATGCCTCTAAAGGAATAGGTATTGTTTGCGGACGTGGCGCGTTCCCCATAGCGGCTATTGATATCGACATTACGGATGAAGAAATAGCGGCGGCGATGCGCAACAAGGTGAGGACGCTATTCGGGCAAGAACCGGTGTATCGCGTCGGCCGGTCGCCGAAATGTTTAATAGTATGCCGCCACGAAAGTGAAGGAATACCCAAGCGGTCGTCAACCCGTTACACGTGCGGAGCGATAGAGATTCTCGGCGCCGGCCAACAGTTCGTAGCCTTCGGGAAGCACCCCGACACAAAACGAGAATATTACTGGCCGGACAAGTCTATATTCGACGTCCGTGCCGAGGCTTTGCCGGTGGTAACGGCGGCGCAGATTCAAGAACTGTTTTCTCTCTACGAATGGATGGCGGAGCAACGGGGCTTTGCTTTGGTGTCCAAAAGCAAAAAAGATTTACCAGCCAAACGCGACGACTACGACCCGGACGATCCGCTCGACCGGCCCCCGAAGGTCGATAAAACGTATGAAGAACTCGGCGAAATGCTGAAGGAGATGGATCCGGATTGCGGCCGCTCGTTGTGGCTTCGCACGGGTATGGCGTTACATCATCAAACCGACGGCGGCCCGGAGGGCTTACGCCTTTGGGACGAGTGGTCGGCAAAGGGTAAAAAATACAAGCCAAACGAATGCGCGAATTTTTACGGCGGCTTCGGAAGGAACCGCCAACGCCCGGTAACGGCGGCGTCGTTAATTAAAGCGGCGCGAATCGCGAAAGAGGAAAAAGAGGCAAAGGCCACCGCATCCGAAGAAGAGCTTAAAACAGCGGTTGACCTTTTCGATATTGATAAGTGGAAAACCGGTAGGTTTACCGGGGAGCCGGAACCGCTTCCAATGGTTATAGACGGCGTTCTTCAACGCGGCATCGTTGCGGCGATGTACTCCGCCGGCGGCGCGGGAAAGTCAACCGTAGCGTTGAATATGGCCGTCAAAATAGCGTTGGCGGAAAAGCCCGATAACCCGTTTGACGAAGGGCCCCCCGTGACGTTTTTGGGTCAAAACGTAATAGGCGGTGCCGTCGTTATCTTGACGGCGGAGGATCCCGACATCATCCTTCACCGCCGTTTCAACGAAACGGTAAAAGCCGTCGCGGGGGAGCTCGGTATGTTGCCCGAAGAGGCTTTGGCAAGGGTACAGAAGAATTTGTACATCGCAAGCACCTTCGGGCATTCGGTTCAGCTCTTCCGGATTAAGGCCGTCGACCAAACGCTTGCGGTAACGCAATATTACGAATCCTTTTTGGAAACGTTGCAACAGATTAAAGATTTACAGTTGGTGGTTATCGATACGAAGGTACGTTACAGCCCCGCCGAGGGCATGGGCAACGTTACGGTAACGCAGGAGATTACACACTACGAGCGTATGGCGCAGACCACCGGCGCGGCGGTGCTGTTGCTTCACCACACCAACAAGGTATCGCGCGATGGCTCGCAGACCGGCGCGCAGGCGTTCCGCGACGCTACGGCGATGTTCGACAGCGTCAGAGCGGCGTGGTATCTCCGGTCGTGTAAGCCCTCGGAGCTCCAGTCGTCGGGCATCGACGACTACGCGCCCGGCAAATATCTATTGTTGGAGAACGCCAAAAACAACTATTTGCCGATATGCCCGACGGTGATCCTCGAAAGGGACGGCTACAGATTCACGCCACGGCCGTACATAGCCAAGGCGCCACGGTCGGACGAAGAAACCAAAGAGCGTAAACAGCAGGCGGCGAACGAAGCGGTATTGGAGATAATGCGGGTCGCGACGAATTCGCTGACGCAGGCGGAATTGGTTCGCCGGTGCCGGGAAGCGGACATAACAAGAAGCGTAGTTATAGAGGCGGTACGGCAACTTATCGATGACGGTTTAGTAATCATCAATAAAATCGGAAAAAGCAATGTACACATCTTGACGGACGAGGGCAAAGCACCGCCCGATTTATCCGTAAAGAATGAAGATTCATCTTAAAAAAAGGAGGCGTATGAACGCGACGAAGTTTTATGACTCAAAGGAGTTGGCGGAAATATTATGCGTTTCCGTGAAATGGGTTGAAAAGTGGCGGTTCGACATAGCCGGCGCGACGAAGTTAGGGCGGTGGCGTTTCGACCGCGCAATCATAGACGCTCGCCTCGCCAAAGGGCTGGACGTGCGAATATCAAAAAATTCGGCCGCGCCGAGGTGCCGGAAGTATATTACTTCCGTACACGGTGCGGCGCGTAGCGGGTCTAAAGAAAGGAGAGACGCGCATGGCGCTAAAAAAAGTAGGCCATAACCGGTATCAAGTGAAGGTGTCGGTTATGGACAAAAGCAAGGGCTATCCGGTATCCAAGCAGGCTACTATTACCGGAACGTTGGCGGAGGCAAAAGTAGCCGAGGCCGACCTCTATCAGGAG
>LIUJ01000092.1:0-176 GCA_001462255.1 Fibrobacteria bacterium GUT77
CTTGACAGGGAAGATACGGACCAAACGTTCTATGCTAATGCCGATATGGGAACCGGCAACATTCAGGCAAATTCGCGGGTGGTAAGGTGGGTCAGCGGCGACACCTTTGCTACCGACAATCGCGACGCCCGGTATCAACAGACCAAAAACGCGCGCGGGAACGTTGACGCCGGCAA
>LIUJ01000092.1:475-1010 GCA_001462255.1 Fibrobacteria bacterium GUT77
TCCGCGATTACGTTATACCCAGGAAAAATACAAGCGATAGTCCAAGCAACGAGGATTCAAGCAGCCTTGGAACCGGAGTTGGCGAGTATGTCAGCATGAAGATAGACACCAGGGGAACTACCAATATTATCCATATAGCGGCCCTCAATTCGGTAAANAAGCAGTTGGTGTACGTCAGGGGCGAGTTAAACCCCAACTTCTCGTCAGGCACCACGGGTAACAGGCGCCAGACAGAAACCAGCGCGAATAACGTGCTTCCCAATGACAAAGTCACCATGCGGGTAGTTGACAGCTCGGGCATAGTAGGCAAGTGGTGCGCCCTCTCGCTTGACGAAAACGGCAACCCTTGGATTGCCTACATGGACGAAAGTAACATAGGCTCGATGGACGGGGCAAAAATGGCGTTCCTTAACACGGGTAAATATACCAAAGAGCTGAACGACGTTAACGGAGAGGACATCAGAGGCTGGGAAACAATGCACGTTCCGGCGCAATGGAAGGTGGAGAATTCGATAGACGCCAACCGCGAACACGG
>LIUJ01000092.1:1171-7720 GCA_001462255.1 Fibrobacteria bacterium GUT77
GAACACGGGCGGCTCGGCATGGAGTGTTTCCCCACGCGGAATGTTACGCCGACAACTAACAACAAATTCTGGGGCGCCGCGGTCGGTTACAATACCGGTACTCTGTACCGTATTGCGTACTACGTGAAGTAGAGGAGAAGGATGAAGAAGCGGTTAAAATTCTTAATTCTTTTCTCATTAATCGCCCTGTCGTGCGAGCAGCCCTTCAAGGCCGGACTGGGCGGGGTAATAGATTTACAGAAGCCGACAATCGTGCTTGAATCCCCGTCCGCGGGCGCGTATATACGTAAGGTTACGGAATTTTCAGGCAGCGCCGCCGACGATATGAAACTGGATATACTAGGATTCCAACTGTCGAATTATCCCGATGTCGAATTGCCCGAAGATCAATATAAATTATTTGTACATCCCGATGCCGGCAGTTTCTACCGGATAACCGATGTAAACGGGGACGACCGGAACGCCACATGGAGATTCTCAATCGATACTAAAATGTTATATCAATCCGGAGAAAGGATACTTCCCGACGGAGATTTAAAAATCAGACTGCTGGTAACGGACGGCGTGGGCAAGCACGCGGTTACCGACGAAGTTGTCTTCTATATTAAGAACGACATACCCGAGATCACGATAGACGCCCCCCCCATAGGCCGGGGAGGAAGCGATGGCGAGCTGGGCGGTTCCCACCTTAATTACGATTTTCTTTCCGGTCCGATACAAAATTACAAGCGCGTAATGGAAACCGGCAGTATTTTGGTAGGCAGAATTTCCGACGACGAGGGCATATACAGGGGCAAGACGGGAACCGAGCAGATTACGCGTAAAGACGGCAGTTTCGAACCTGACGAATACGGCAATCCGCTGACCGTTGAGGTGTTCCCCCCGCAGATACGTTTCTGGCGCGTAAACTACAACGGTTCCGCTTCAGCCGACGACATCCTCAAGGCCAACCCGGACGGCAACCCCGATTACGTCCTGCAAACACCCTACGACGCCGGGGTAATCCCCACGATTGAACAGGTCCCGTGGATGAAGCTGGGCGGGAACGACGGTGTAGGCGAGGTTATGGAAACCGGCGTGAGCAACCTGACGTTCCTCTACACTCTGCCGGAAGATTCGGGCCAGTATTACGCTTTCCAGGTACGGGCGCAAAGCAGTGATTTGGTTCATTCAAAAGCCGAATACCCCCGCGATTTTATTAGTACGGCCGGAGCGTCGCCCGAATTTATACGGGAAAATTCCTACATCCTTATTCTTGTACGCGAGCCTTTGGAATATCCCGCGCTGGAACTGTACAGGTTTGAGGATATTTACGGCGCGCCCTCTGCGGGCAAACCCGCGCGCGAAAACGGGATTATGACTTACAACAGACTGCCGGAAATAACCGACAGCATTGAAAAAGAAGGGAACCATGTTTATGTTAACACGCCCATTGTAAACAAAAGCGGCGCTTTTACCCTGCGCGTAAAAGCGTCACATTCCGGGGGCATATCGTCCACAAAAGTTTACTGGGAAAAGGAAGACAAAAGCGAGAAAGGCCGGTTTATATGGGATTATGATTATATGGATAACAGGCCGTACCCAAGCTGGGCAGGCGTCATCCCTTCCGGAACCGACTCTTACGACAAGTGGGGCCTTAACGAGCCCGACGGCGCGATCCAGGCGCGCAGTTATACTTTTACCTATACCGATAAGGGAACCGATACTATACCCGACACGGGCGGGTACCACGCCGACGTGCGCGGAATGTCCAAGATACAGAAGTATATAGGGCCGGATTCCGGCCCGGACGACAGGGGCGTTATACGAAGATACGAGCTTGACGAACTGCCCGTAGACAGAAGCAACTGGGGTAATGTTTCCAGGCTGGGCCAGGGAACTTACAATATAAGCGTATTCACTACCAGCAACAGCAATACCAGAATAGCCACGCCGCTGACCCTTACTATCAAAATCGACTGGACAAAACCGGAAATCGATCTGAACGGAATAGACGGCGCGTACTCGTATGACGAAGCCAATAAGGCGACCAAGGCGTCGGTTGTAAACGGCGTTATACAGCCGAATTTCCTGCTTTCAGATTCCCAGCCCTGGGATACGGGCATCCGCACCGGAACGGCGGGTTTTTTCGAGAGGCCCGGCGTACCCCCCAACACCGCATGGTATCCGGAACAGGCTTATATACTTATTGAAGACACCGACGCGCAAAAAAACGCTTTAAAAACTTATCTGGACGCCCGTAACGACTGGCCCGACTTCCCGGCGACGCCGGGCTCGGCATGGGCAATACCCGGCGTGAAAGTTTATAAGGCGGGCCCCATAATTAATCTGTCCTGCCGTTTCAGAACTTCTTATATTTACGACGATCAATCCGATTTAGCCGACGCTCTTGCCGACGGCAATTACAGACTGTACGCCTTTGTGCGCGACAACGCCTTTAACACGGGATATAAGTCCTATCCGATAAAAGTCGAACGCGATACCGACAAGCCGGTATTCGATTTTAGCATCCGCGACGTCAACATCACGACCGTTACGGAACCCGACTACACTTTCGATTACCCGGCGTCGACAAAAAGCTTTATAATTGAAAACAACAGAAGGCGCAACTTATTTACCGACAACTCCGTTATCCAGGTAAAGATAAAAGACGACGACGGTCTTGATCTGGGCCAGGTCTCGGGGACTTCCGGCGTAAAGGTAACAATTACCGGTTCGACAGTCAATGCGGCTGGCGTAACCGTAGACTTACCGGGCGGTTCGCTGGATTTATCCAACGCGGACGTTATGAAGGCCTTTCCGGCCGGGGATAATAACAAGGAATGTACCGGTATTATAACCCAGGAGATGCTGGTTAGAACGCTTAAAACCGCCACATCGCCGTCATCGACGTTATATGATCACCTGTTTACTGGCGTCGATAAGGATAAAACCGCCGTTCTGCCGGACGGCATTTACCGCATTGGCATAAGCATAAAGGACTACAGTCCCGCAAAGCTGACAATACCCGCGGATACGGCGCCGCCGGCATCCGTGGTTGTCGTGAATCAAATGCCCGTGCCTAATTTGCCCGACCCTCCTTACTTCAAGGATCCTTTCGATTCAACCCAGTATTTCTGGATCGCCGTAGACAGCAAACCTCCCGAGGTTAAAATCGACACCATGGGTAACACCGCGGGCGGCATCATCGTGCCGGGTAATCCGGAGCCTTATAAGGGTACCGTTTCCGACGAAAACGGCCCCGTTACCCTGGTTGACTGGAGGGTTCTTAACGGCAATATCGTTGAATCCCAGATGGGCAAAACGGTTGCGGCTAACACTCCGATGATAAATGTCCAGCCGTTGAAATTAATATCCACAAGCGGCAAATGGGTATACGAATTCGATTATACAATGGATATGAACGACAGAATGAGCGGCACTTACGACTTTGTTTTAAAATTCCAGGACCGTTTCGAAAAAACCGTCACCGTGACGCAGAGGTACGCGGTGGATAGCACGCCGCCGCAGGTCAGCCTTATTAAAAAGATAGAAACCTTCTCGCGCGATTTTGAGGATGTTATTATCGATCCGTCATGGCCCAAAGCGGCTGACGATTCAAAAAACAAAAAACGCCTTGCCGTTAAAACCGTAAACTTTACGATTAACGCGACGGACAACAACGGGGTAAAGGGAGTGCGCTGGTGGCTGCTTCCCGTTACCACGGGTTCGGACGCAACCGGGTTTAACGGTAGCGGTATTGTTTCGGGTTACGACGCGTACCCGTCGGCAACTCTCAATGCTCCTAATACCACCATATATTACAGCACCACCGCTCCGGGCTCTTCCGCTTTTGGTTCCTCTTACTCCGGCGCTTACGGCGTTGTGGACATGGCAAACAAGCAGTTCACCATCGCTATTGATTCTAAAAAACTGGCCGCCGACCCCAACGGCGAATACAGACTCCATATTATAGCGGAAGACAATGCCGGCCTTCATTCCTCTTATACGGACGCCGCCATAAATTTGGCTAACGTCTTCCAGGAAGTATTCTTCCTGCAGAAAGAGGACAAGCCCTACCTTGACAGGGGCATTACGCCCGGGTACATCGATCCGGCTAAGGCTGACGAGGGGTTGGGGTGGCCGAAAATAAAGGGTACTACTAACGATGTTGAAATGGACGTGCTAGGCAGCGCGCCCGTTATACGCGGCACAATCTGGGAGAACAACGGCTTCTTTAATAAAGGGACCGATGCCTTGTCATGGAATAATTCAATCACCATATGGGTCAGCGGCACGGCCGCCGTTCTCCCTTCTACATGGGAGAATGATGTAAAAGCCGGTAATAATATAACGGGTTATACAAAGAAGGTTATTCCTAACGACTTCCCGGGCGGGCTTGGCAAACAGGAAAGAAATATAAGTCTGACAATAAACCTTAAAGAACTGTTCCCCAACGAGTTCGCTTCCGACGGCAGAAAACGCTATATAATAAAGGCGACCGATTCACCGGTGAACAAACTCTGGGACGACGGCAAGGGCGGAATCCCCATGGGATTCGGTAATACCGACGGCCAGGATGAAGGCGTCCGCGAGTACAATTACAGGCAGTACGCCTTTGTGTACGACGCAATACCTCCGAAAGTTGTTATCGACACGCCCACGGACAAGCCGATACAAACCTACGGTAAGGATAATTTTGATAAAGAATTTATTCTGGGCGGATACATCTCCGACGCCAACCTCGCGAAGACGGAGAGCGGCGATTACTATTTTGAATACCATCTGAACAGCGAGGCGAAGAAACCGTTCGCGTTAAAACCAATGACCGGCGTTGACCTTAACAATCCGGCTTCTGTTGCGGTTAACGCCGCGCCTCCCGCGTTGCCGGCCACCCTTGTGGAAGGACAGCATATATACGCGATAACCAAAGATACCGACGGCAAAGTTACCGTATACTTCAGGATAAAGGCAAGCGAAGTGGCAAAAGCGGGCGGAATTATACCGGAAACCGCGTTTGCGGCCCTTCCCGAAGGCCAGCACATGCTTACCCTGTGGGCAACGGACAAAGGCGGAAAAGAAGGCGCGGCATGGGTTAACTTTATAAAGGACATGGAGCCGCCCGTAATCGCCTTTAGCAATTTGAACGACAAGATATACAACGGCGTTTATAATCCGGGCGTTTACCCGAACGGAACCCCCGTTATCAACAAAAGCAAGGTGGACAAGAGCTGGTGGACAAAGACCCGCGCCGAAAGGCAAACCCTGCTGTTTAGCAGGACAGGCGACGCTTATACGCTCCCGCTTACGACGATTTACTATGACAGCGGCGTACCGGAACTCAGGGGAAACATTACGGACCAGGTTTCCAATATCAAAATCAGCGCCGGTTCCAATGCCCTTGTAGGTTCCGGCGATGTTAACGACGCTACCAGCAGTTTCAAGTACTGGATTGACAACGACGGTACGGGTACGCCGCGCTACCTCGCTCTTATAGAAGGAAAAGGCGGCAAGAACGTCCGCTGGACAATACTGCTTACCGATAACGGACAAAGAGACGGAACCCCGCTTGCCGACGGCGTACACACCATAGTACTTACGGCCGCCGACGATGCGGGCGAGGAAGTTCCGGATGCCGAACAATATATGATCGCCTTCAGGATTGACTCGAAGCCGCCGCGGTCGGCCGTTTCGGTTACCGGAGCCGCGTCCAATATCGTGTACGGCAATGTACAACACCAGAATGATCCTATGTTTACGCTTAACGTGGCGGGAGACGACGCAAATCTTGATAAACTGGTGCTGACTATAAAGAATACAACGACAAACACGGAACAGCCTAAAGTTACTATTAACATCAGTAATACGGGGTGGACATATTATCCCTTAGGTACCGCGGATCCGCTTGCGCCCGCGATCCCCGCGCCGGTTGCGGCCGTTCTTCCGACTCCGGCCCGGCCTTTAAAAGACGACTATATTCTGTATAACGGAACATACCCCGTATCAAAGACTCTGTTCACCGCCTCCGGCAAATACGACGTTACCGTCGCCGCCTATGATACCTATGGAAACAAATCCGAGGATTTTGTATTCCAGTTCGCTTATGACAATACCGCGCCGGTAATCGAATTTACCAACCCCTCCGACGCGAATAAAGACTTAAGCAACACCCGCAGGCCGCAGGACTTTATTAAAATCGATCCCGCCACGGGGGCTGTAATAAAAGACGGTATAATCGAACCGGATAACAATATCAACCGCCTTACCAGCGAAAACTTAAGGATACAGGGCAACGTCAAGGACGGCAGCGACAGCGTCGTAGGCAGCGGCATCATCCAGGTGCAAAGCCGGGTTGAAAGATGGAACTGGTCAACGGGCGCGTGGGTTGAGGTAGAAAACTGGAAAGACGTGTATAATAATCCGGCTAACACGCAGACCCAGGTCGCGTGGACAAAGAACCTGCTTGGACAGAACAATAAGGCCGGCGATCCCGACGTTGATCTTGATATAAGGAAAATCGACCCGGTAAATAATCCCGGCGGAGAGGGCCTGTACCGCATACAGATACGC
>LIUJ01000092.1:7910-10116 GCA_001462255.1 Fibrobacteria bacterium GUT77
GATACGCGCCAAAGACGCGTCGTTTATACCGACCAATCCTGGCGTCAACGGCGGAAACGAGAACTGGCCTGCCGATCCCAACGTCAATAACGGCGTCAATGCCGCCGGTAAGGGCAACCCCGTAATTTCCCGGTACCAGTACTTCTACTACGACCGCACCAAACCCGAGTTGAAGATAACCGGTATAAACGGCTCGTCCGCCTCGATGGATACGTATTATTCAAAACCCGCCAACGGCTTTACGTTTACCGGAACGGTAAAGGACAACAACCGCTTTGCAAAGGTAGAGGTTAAATTTGCGACGAGCACGACAACGATAACAAGTAACGTTTCGCCCGTAAACTGGAATCAGGGCTCCGATACGCAAGACTGGAAGGCGGTCTTTGACGGTACGGGCGCTTATCCGGACGGAAAGTACAAAGTTACGGTAACGGCGTATGACATGACGGGAATGGCCTCTTCCGAAACAAAGTCGTTTATTCTGGACAGCACGCCGCCCACGGTCAGGTTTACCCTGCCGGCCAAGGAAACCAAGCCTCAGGTCAACGGCAGAATAAACGCTTTCGGTATTGACGCGGATAAGGACCTTAATAAAGATTTCGCTTCGGTAATAGTACTCGGCGGGCCTACGGCCGCCATAACGGGCGAAACGGGCGACAAGCCTAACGCCGCGAATCCGTCCGCAAATCCGCCGCTGGCGGCGGGCGAACCGGGCAGCCAGAGCGGTATCGACCAGATGTGGTTCCACATAGGCTTTATTGACGGCACGACATACAACGACGCCAACCGGTTCCCGACAAAGGCCGACATAAAGACATGGGAAGACACGCTGATCCGGCGGCACAACCCCGGCTTATCGGCGGCTGATGTCGCGGCTTTGACCGTCAAACAGCGGAACGGTTATATGGACACGATTGCCGAATACAGGGCAACAGGCGATTCCGACAATTTGGGCAACGCGTGGTTCAAGCTTGGCGGGAAGAGAAAGCCCACGGGTTTCGTAATTGATAACCCCAACATCTACGACTGGCGCATGGAGATTCCCGAAAAATTGAACGCGATGACCGCGACAAGCGATCCTGATAATTATGACGACCATTATGCCACTAAAGTAGACAACGTATCTATTTCAAACGGCGTGGAAATCGGAGGACTCAATCTGTACGCCGGCACGGTCACGGTAAAGGGCAGAACTTATACCGTAAGCGACACCGCCGTCCGCCAGATGGTAAGGGCCGTTCCCGGACAGCCCGGCGGCGTCTACCGCCTGCCCCTGTGGATACGCCTTACCGACACGGCGGGCAATGTCGAATACTACTGCCACGACATCTGGTTTGACACTAACGGCAGCATTCCCACAACGAGCATCGACAGCCCCAGCAACGGCACGCAGTACAACGCCAGGGGCGGAACCATAAGCGTGGACGGCACGGCGCGCAGCAATACTTCGGTGTACAACGTGATATTCCGCGTGTTTGCCGACGGCGTACCGGACACCAACCTTGACGGTATTCAGACTAACGGCAGGCCGAATCCCGCGCCTAAAACCATCGGAACTAACGGTATGCCGGCCGCCGGTAATCTGGTCAGAATCAACATCGGCGACTATCCGTCGGCTACGTCCGATATGGTCAATAAACTTCCGGCGGCCTATCAAACTAACGGCTGGCAGCAGGCCAGTCTGACCAAACCGGTAGGTTCGGGCGAGTCCGTCGTCCCATGGAGCATTATGCTAAGCCAGGAAGGGGGATGGGATAATCTTATAAAGACCAACGGCTTTGCGTCAGGCGGAGCAGGGAAAGACATGGTCCGTATCTGGCTGGAAGTTTTCGTATTCAACGGCACGGCCTCGCCGGTACGAAGCAGTATTTACGCGAATGACAATCTTGGCACCGGCGGTACGATAAATCCCGCACTCCCCGACGGCTCTAACACGCTGTACGGTACCGCCGCCGATCCCAAGCCTTATGTAAAAGCCTTCTATATAAGTACCGGCTCCGCGGAGATTAACGATCCGCAGGTAGGCGCGTGGAATAACCAAACCGGCAGCCCCAACCTCTACCCGAACTTTACGTGGAACAACTATAAGGGCGCGGGTCTGGAAACACGCGGTAACCGCTTCGCTTTCGGCGCGACCCTTGTTCCGAATCCCAACGGCAACCCCAGTTCCGGCCTGGGCGAGGTTGCCTACAGGGTAAAACTGGAC
>LIUJ01000093.1 GCA_001462255.1 Fibrobacteria bacterium GUT77
TATAAGGCGATTCTCGGGTTCGGCAACCGCGAGGACTGCGGGATAATCGTCGCCACCGGAATCAACGGTCTCGGTGAAATCGCGGGTAAACCCGAACTCGCGAAAGCGAAAGAACTCGGGAGAAGCATATAATAATGGCGTTACGTAATTTAACAAATTGGAACGACCCGATTTTTCGTAAGAAGAGCCGCCCGGTTGAAAAATTCGACGAGCGGTTATTGACTCTGCTTGACGATATGCGCGAAACGCTTGAAAAAGCGGGCGGTTACGGTTGCGCGGCGGTTCATATCGGCGTTTTGAAGCGAGTAGTTATCGTGATAGAAAAAGACGGCGTAATCGAACTTATCAACCCGATAATTACCGAAACAAGCGCGAAAACGCAAAAAGTCCTCGAAGGCTCGATTGCTCCCGATTCGCCGCGCGGTTATGTAATTCGTCCCGAAAGCGTCGCGGTATCGGCGTTAGACCGCTTCGGGAAGCCGATAGTTGTCGCGGGTAACGGCTTTCTCGCGGCTACATTCTGCCACGAAATTGACCATTTGGATGGGGTATTATTCACCGATAAACTTTGCGAATGAGAGGTATGCTTTGACCCGACAAGAATTAATTGACTACCGGCTTCTCTTTTGATTCGTTCGGACTGTATGTCAGCTCGTAATCTGCAACTTGTTTGTCGGTGAGCTTTATGCAATATTCCAGTCTTGCCCACGCTTCGCGCTTTATAGACCGAATATATGTGCGCTTGTCATAATTATCGGTACAAAGGCGCAATCCCTGTATAGGGGCGCAACCCGGATCGAACGGTCTCTGTGCGAGATAGTAAATGTATTTTTCCATATTGTTTGGTATCTCTTTACTTATTTCAAGTATCCCCGAACGCCTTCGCGTAAACGCTGTCCGCGCTGACGGGGAAGAAATCGTTTACGTCCACGCCGACGTTTACCGCGCGTTTGTCCAAATGTTGCAATATGGTACTGCTTTCGGGCAAGTGGCTTACGTTGTTGTGGACGTGTCCGTAAAGATGCGCCGATTTCCTGTGGAAAAACTGCCACTCCGCAATCGGATAATGGAACAGTATAAACCGCGCGTCTTTGTATTCGAGAACGTGATAATCCTTGACCCATTCAAAAAGCGATGAGTCAAATTCGGGGTCGGACAGATATTTCTCGTGATTGCCCTTAATAAGGTACTTCTTACCGTGAAGCTTTTTGAGAATTTGCGCCGCCTGCTCCCCCGTGCCTTTATAAAGGAAGTCGCCGAGAATGTAAACCTCGTCCCTGTCGCTGACAAGCGCGTTCCAGTTCGCGATCAAAACCTTATTCATCTCGTTAACGTCGGCGAACGGGCGGTTGTTCAGCCGAATGACATTTTGGTGGAAAAAGTGTGTGTCCGCCGTGAAATAGATCATGTTAAACTCCTTAATTTAGCGTTTGACTGAATATCTGTCTGAACTGATAAAAGAAAAACAGCATTTTACCGTCGCGCTTGTCCGTGTGCCAATGACCGCAATACCACTCTTTGTAGTCAAGCCTCTTTTCAATCTCGCCGAGCCACTTTTCCGTGCTTTGATCCACGGTCTTTTGATCGACAAAATCCAAAAAGCACTCGCGCGGAATGAACCGCTCGGGGCAGGTATGGCTGAACACTGCGTCCACTTGCCAATCCACGCTATCAAGCTTTTGTTCAACGCGTTTCTTTATCTCGTCGGAAGGCTGCTCATCCGCCCACCAATCCACGCCTTCTTTTCGGTATTGTTTATCAATGCTGAGTGCGCCGCCGATTACAAGGCATTTTCTGCCGCCGAAGTCGTATATCTCGCCGTCTTTCGCAAACAGCAGATTCGTAAACTTCTTTTCAAAGTATACTGTACCGCCGAAACGCTCGGTTTCTTCGTAAGTACCGATAGTTTCGGGGCGGCGTTCGTGGTTGCCGTGAACGCATAACATTGTAAGTTGTAGTTGGTGCAGTTGTTTTTTTAAATTAGTATCGCGTTCATCCGAATAATAGTTGATCCCTGCATCGCCGAGGATTATCAGCGTGTCTGCACGGTTCGTCCTGTTTCTCAGCGCGAACATTATCACGTCGTGGAAGTTGCCGTGTTTGTCGCCGGTTATAAAAGTTGACATATTGGAGGCTCCTTATTTTTGTATTTACGCGCCCATACTCGCGTATATCCCGTTACTTATCGTGACGATTTTGTATTTACAGCATTTCACAGCGTCGTTATTCAAGCCGACAGGGTATCTCATTCTTTATTTTGATTTTCTTCTTTTTTTCGTCGCTCTTTTTCTTCAAGATGTTCGATTAACGCATGAAGTTCTTCTGATGTCAAATTTGTTATTTCCTGCGGGATTTTGGTATTGTCGTCTAAACATCGGCTATAGTCGGGTTTTGGATATTTTGCGTCAAGACGTTCGAGAAAATCGTCGAGTTCTTCCGGCGTCGGGTTCTCGCTGAAATTTGTAGGTATCAGTTCTTCGGTCTCGGCGTTTTTTTGTTTTTTACTCTTTTTTGATTCGTTCGGACTGTATGTCAGCTCATAGTTCGCAACTTGCTTGTCGGTGAGTTTTACGCAGTATTCCAACCGCGCCCATGCTTCACGTTTTATAGACCGAATATATGTGCGCTTGTCATAATTATCGGTGCAACGGCGCAATCCATGTATCGGGGCGCAACCCGGACCGAACGGTCTTTGCGTGAGATAGTAAATGTATTTTTCCATAAGGTTATCCTTTTGATTTAATTCCACGCTTGACAATATTTTATCGGAAGACCGTTCTTTTCGATAAATTCTTCTATTTTACAAGATGCTTTTCGCCCGTAATACCCGGTTTTATCATTAGAAGCTCGCGTAACAACAACGATTTCTTTTGATTCCATATCATATACGATTTCGCCCGGTTCGCCTTCGCCTTCCGGAAAGTACATGTAGATTAAATACTTTGAATTGTATTCTTTAAGTTTGAGCTCGTTCATCTCACTCCACCGTCCTAAATTGATTATAAAACCCGATATGCCTGTCATCATAGTAGAAATCTTCATGCAGATGCCCGCTCCACCAATGCCCGAATTGAACATTATTCTCGGTCCATTCAAAGAACACGAGCTGAGACGCCATATGCGGGCTGAATTTAAACGTACGCGAAGCTAAAACCCGTGACGACGGCGCGTGCGTGAGAATGTAATCGACTTTGTTGCCGTATTTCGCAAGTGTTTCTTTTGCGGCGGCTATTTCCTCCGCAGACGGCAATTCCGCCGCCCACCAGTGTACCCCAGGCTGTCGGTTACCGAGCGGCAACATAGTTTTATAACCTGTAAAAAACTCGTGGAAATCGTCAATGTGCTCAATTATCAAGTCGTCTAAATCTCGTCCGCAATCATGGCTCGCCGCGCCTCCGAACGTGAATATCGTTTTATCGTCAAGCTCGAAAATCTGACCGCGCATAAGGTGGATGATTTTCTCGCCGATTCTATGAACCTTGCCTCCGTTCCACTCCGTAACCGGAAGTGCGTTCAACAAGTCGAAATTCTCGTGATTGCCGTCGATAAACAGCGTGGTGAATTTGTGCTGTTCCCAGAAACGGCGAGTTTTGATGTCGCTGATGTTGTTGTCCCAGCAAACGGCGAAGTCACCGAGGACGAGTACGTAATCGTCCTCGGTCAAATGTGGCTTAACTTTGCCCAGCTTGTTAACGTCGTGAGTGCCGTGAGTATCGCCTGTAACGTAAATCATAATATAGTTCCTTTCGTTAATTCACGGTAGAGTTTCATCAGGGTTATTTTTGATTCTCAAAATACTCCGTAAGCGCAATGTCGATTATTTCTTCCATTTCTTTCGGTGTAAAACTCTCGGCAAAGTGCTTTGAGTAAACCGTGTGCCTGATTCTAAGCGGCGGCGGATTTTTAAACTTTGGCTTTCTGCCATATTCGCCCGAAAGAACAGCCGTCATTTTTTCCTCGGTAAGTTTCTTTTCAGTAGAAAGCCCACGCAGAATCTCCGCCTTTTTCATATCAATCTTGTATAAACCGGTTTCGAGGATTTCGTTCAATTCTACTTGCTCATCGGCTGTGAGGTAAGAGAGTGAAACTGCGGGATAAAGCCCGATTTCGTCGTTGTCAACACGGTCTTGTAAAGAATAATCAAGCATTGCAAGTCTTAAATATCTGCCTATACTTCTTGAATCCAATCCATACTTTTTTGCCGTTTTATCCCTTGAATTCAACTTTTGGTCTATTAGTCCAAAAGTTCCGTTTTCTCCGTTTTTATCGGTATTCAAGAGCTCGTTTACCTCGTTGATTATATCAGTCCGCTTGCCTTGCGCCTTAATCGCGTCCATATGGGTTTTCAAGGCGACAGCTCTTTCGCTGTGCGATAAATCCGCAAACGAACGCTGAACAAGATTTGTTTCG
>LIUJ01000094.1 GCA_001462255.1 Fibrobacteria bacterium GUT77
CACCTCTTCGGCCACTACCGCGAAACCCTTGCCGGCTTCTCCGGCTCTCGCCGCCTCCACCGCGGCGTTCAGGGCGAGGAGGTTGGTTTGGAACGCTATGTCGTCTATAGTCTTTATAATTTTGGCCGTGTTGTCGGATGAGGCCTTAATATGTTGAATCGCCTCGGCCATACGCTTCATCGAGTTGTCGCCCTCGTTGGCGGCGTGACGCGCCTCTGACGCCAGAACCTTAGCTTGGTTGGAGTTCTCGGCGTTCTGCTTGGTCATCGACGACATCTCCTCAAGGCTCGACGACACCTCTTCGATGGAGCTGGCCTGCTGGTTGGCGCCCTCGGCCAAATTCTGCGCGCCGCCCGAAATCTGAGAGCTTGCGCTCGTCACCTGCCCCACGGCCTCCATTACCTGGTTCAGCGCGTCGCCGAGGCTTTGCACGACGGTGTTTATGCTGTCCTTCATCTTGGCGTATTCGCCGCTGTAGTTGCCGGTAAGCCGCTGCGACAGGTCTTTATGCGCCGCCGCGTTAAGCACCCGCCCGCCGTCGTCTATAATCAGTTCGTGTAGAGACTCCGTTGTCGTTTTTAGGGCGGCGGCGATTTCGTCGTCGGCGTCACGTAGCTCGATTTTCGTGCTAAGGTCGCCCATGGCGATTTTCTTCATGGTGCCGATGACTATCGTTTGCAGATCGTCCGCGAAACCGTCCAGCGTTTTCGCCATAGCGCCGATCTCGTCTTTACGCTCTATTCGCAACCGTGTGTTTAAGTGCCCGTGCCCCATTTCGGAGATCATCTTCACAGTGGCGGTCAACGGTTTGCTGATAAGCGCGCTGATGTAAAGGCCAAGTAGCGCTGAAACAACGACTCCGATAATTATGACGCTTACCGTGGCGGTAAAAATGTGTTTCGCCATTGAGTTTCCGGCGGACTGCGCTTTGCGCAACATGCTGACCTTGATGTTCATGCTTTTTTCCATATTTTCGGCGATCAAATCCGACGCCGGTTTTGTAACGTTGTACATCTCCTGCGACAATTCGTCGGCGGACACGCCTTTAGCGGCCTTTTCTATTATGTCAAGAGAGAACGGCTTAAAAACCTTTTCATATTGATCACGAGACTCATCAACTAACTTTTTGGCTTCAGGATTGACGACGTACTTGGCCAACTCCGCTAGGTTTTTCTCAAAGTCGGCGTAATCGTCTTCCATATTCTTCTTCATTTCGAGCACTTTTTGTCTGTCGCCGCTGGCAAGGATACAAGCTCTAAGTTCTGAGCGCATGGCGTGAATCGCCCCTACGACGCGCCCGGCGTCGGCCAAAGGCGCACCGTGGAGGTCTATGGTGTCGCTGTATTTGGCGTTTAACCCGTTCACGTTGACGACGCTTACGATTCCGATGATGCCGATCAGTATTACGGCGATACCGAAACCGACGAACAGTTTCGTTGATACGCGCAGGTTTTTCATAAATCCTTCCCCTTTTCAAGTATGTTATAGTACAGTAAAACAAGCTACCGTGACGTCAACGGCGCTGTGCCTTGTTTAATATGTATACGTATTTACCCACTCAATTATTATGACTTTTTTCATACTTTTTTCGAGAATCCGGCTATGATTAAAAAGAAAGCGTGTAAACGGTGATTTTAATAAGATTAATATGATTGAAAAGATATTTGAATTAGGAATGTTCAGGATTGACGCGTTGCGAGGTGACATTTGACATTGATTTTGCGACGCGGTATTCGGCTTCACCGAGATAAATAAGTTCGGCAAATTCAATGACCAAGCGATGCGCGCTTAAGTGGGGTTTATCCCCCAGTTCCAGGCTGGGTTGGCGGTGCGTTGAACGTAGTCGAAATGCAACGGAATCAAAATCAGCGTCTTTAAGTTCTCTGCGACTCCCGAATCTTCTTCTGCAAAAACATCATGGAAGGATCTCCCTGCTGTCCCGGCAAATTTTGTTGCGGCTGTTGTTGCGGCATGGGATACGGTTGCGGCGTTTGCGGCGCCGCCTGAACCTGCGGTCTGGCGCCGTTCATGTCCATATAAAACACGTCTCCCCCCGGTTGTTGTTGCGGTATGGGGGTCGGCATAGGCATTTGTATCTGTTGCGGCGTCAGCGTCGGTACAGGTTGTTGTTGCGGCGCCGCCGGTTTCGGCCCCGCGCCGAATAGTAGCTTGTTCACGTCCATGTCCAAGTCTACCTGTTCCTCAGACTTGTCGTAGACGCGTTGTAACGCCACCTTTAATTGGCGGTCAAATTGCCTCGCGAAGACCTTTACGCGGTCAATGTTGGTTCTGTCGTCAAACACCACCGCCAAAAAGGTGTTGTCGTCTATGCTTGCTACGTAAATGTGTTTGTTTTTGCCTTGGTGGTACATAGTGCAAAATTCGGTTTCGCCGACCAAGTGGGCTATGGCCAGCGTGGAGGCCGTGTTGCCGGCCACCAGCGCGGCTAAGGACACGATGTCAACGTTTTCCAACTGTCCCTGGTTGGTCAGCAGGCGCCCGTCTTTGTTGATAAGGACGGCCAAGAGCAAATTTGCCTTTTGCGTAAGCGGCAAAAGTATACTGTCAAGCTGATCTATATCCTCGGGAAAGAGAATCATGTCTTTCATGGGGCATTGTCCTTGATTATTTTATTGATCCTTGTTGAAGAGCTTCGACATCATGAGGCCCTTTTTTTACAATGTTACCGTTATCGTTTCCGTTTCATCGAATTTACGATTGCTACCTTTTTTTACCGCCTTTTTTTCGACGAAGCGTTTGAGAATACGGCGTTGTCGCCGGATGATCCGCCGTCGTTGCCTTTGTTTCCGCTTACGCTGGCGAACAGTTCCGCCTCGAACTCAAATATGGCGCTGTTGTTGGGCATATCGTCGTACCCGCCGGCTCCCGACGCGTATGACGATTCAACCTGAAACGACGGTTGCGCTTGGCTCGGCGGCGGCATCATCGGCTGGGGTTGTGCCGTCGGCGCTTGAGCGAAACCCATCGGTTGCGCTTGAAACATATTTTGCGCGGTGTTTTGCGTAGGCAAAAAATCTCCTCCGCTACTTAGCGGCGTCCGCGCATTCGGGTCTTCTATTGCTTGCTGGTACTGCTCAATCTCAAGATCCAAATCCGAAACCGGCGGCGCGAAAGTTTGCGGAGCCGGAATATATTGCGGAGGCGCTTCCGTATTCGAAGCGCCTACCCCGCCCGATTTCGCACCAGCCAAAGGCTGAAGTGCAGGAGATGGCGTGGGCGCGGGCGCCATCTCAGTAAAGAAAGGGGAGTCGTAGTCCCCCGGATTCCCGCCTTGCGGCGGAGGCCCTCCCGGTGATGGCGGCGGTGGCGGAGGCGGCGGTGG
>LIUJ01000095.1:0-690 GCA_001462255.1 Fibrobacteria bacterium GUT77
TCTTTTTACGGCGTTAAAACAACGGCACTCCGGCAATATCTGGTTTACATGGAACGATGATATAAAAAAGCGCGAAACGTCCGCGCTGAAAAAAGCCGCGATGGAACTGGCGGAAGAAATAAAATTCCATTCGTTTGTGCAGTTTCTGGCTTTTACCCAATGGAAGGACATTAAGGAATATGCCCGCGGTATAGGTATTGCCATTATCGGCGACGTGCCCATATATGTCGCGGCGGACAGCGCCGACGCGTGGACGAACAGCAACATTTTTTTATTGGACGAAAACCGCAAACCTCTGCGCGTCGCCGGCTGCCCTCCCGATCCTTATTCGGCTGACGGACAGCTTTGGGGGAATCCCCTGTACCGTTGGGACCTTATCGCCGAAACGGAATTTTCATGGTGGATATCCCGCCTGCGTTTTTGTTTTGAGTTATACGACATTGTGCGTATCGACCACTTCAGGGGTTTTGAAAGTTATTATTCGATAGACGCTAACGCCCGTACCGCAGCAAACGGCGAATGGGTAAAGGGGCCGGGCCTGTCGTTTATTCAGGCCGTTCGCCGCGAACTGCCCGACGCGGAAATTATCGCCGAGGACCTGGGCTTTCTTACGCCGGAAGTAACGGCCCTGCTCGCGGCTTCCGGTTATCCGGGAATGAAGGTACTCCAGTTCGCGTTTGATTCCCGCGA
>LIUJ01000095.1:883-3620 GCA_001462255.1 Fibrobacteria bacterium GUT77
CGTCTATACCGGAACCCACGATAATTCAACCTCGCTCGGATGGTTTAAATCGGCTATCACCGACGACAAACGCCTCGCATTGGATTTTTTCGGTATAAAAAACGGCAAGGAAGGCAACTGGGCTTTTATCCGCGCCGCTTTAGCCAGTGTTGCCAATACCGCGATCATTCCCATGCAGGATTACCTCGGTCTGGACGACCGCGCCCGAATGAACGTTCCCTCGACTCTAGGCGGAAACAACTGGCGCTGGCGTATGTTACCCAGAGCTGCCTGCCCCGCGCTGGCAAAAAAAATCCGCCGCTTGACTTCTGTTTACGGAAGGTGAATATTCCAGCGTACCATATCACCTAACGATACTAGAGAAAAATGGTAACTGATACCTGAGGTGGATGGTAACAGGCACCACGCCGTGACCCCTTTTACCGTCAAACGCCTTTTTTGTCTACTTCTTTCAATTTTTCGTTAATATACTGCCCCATAAGACTTCGTAACTCTTTTAACGCAGATTTTCTACAGATTCTCATTGCTTCAGACAAGGTTCTTTCAGTAGAAAACAGATCAAGCGTGTCAATTCCGAGGGATGCGGCTATCCGTTCAAGCATTTCAGGGGACGGGAAATTATTTTTTGTCTCGATCATGCCTATATAATGAGTGCTTGTATCCACTTTTTCAGCCAATTTAGCCTGCGATAAACCCAATGCGTTTCGGTACGCTTTCATGTTTTTAGCCAATAGTTCCCGTATGTTTGTCATACCCCGTCAATGCCCTGTCTATACATTAGTAAAAAAGGGGTTATTGACAAACTATGTAATTGTATTTTATTATACTATGTATTAGATAGTTATAATCAAAGGAGAAAACATGAAAAATACAAGAATAAAAGGCGTTGTCGTCATTTTCTTTACCGCGCTGGTACTGTTTTTCGGCCATGCGGCGTACAGCCAAACAACAAACACTGCCTTTCCTGCGGGTTTTATAGAAACATGGAAAAGGGATAACTTTAACAACACGCTGACCTTTACGGCAAAGACTGTTAAGGCCAGTAGCAGTACGACTACATGGAACCTTGTTTCTATAAACGGCAACGTGTACAAGATGAACAACGGCAAAACCGACATGACGCTGACCATGAGGTTAGATGGCGGCAATCTGGTTATCAGCGGCGACAGCGGACAAGGCGAGAACAACTGGAATGGCACATGGAAATTGCGGCCTTCTACGATGGTGGAAGGCGCGAACCTGACGGCAAAACTCGTGTGGGTACTGCGGAACGCGCAGAGCAACGGCGACTACACGATAGAGCTGACAGGCGATGAAACTTTAAGCGGGCAGACGCTTGTCTTTGACGGCAAGACAAATGTTACTTTGCGTTTTACAGGCAGCGAATCCGAGAGAACTATTACGCTTAACGGCAATGGTTCACTGTTTACGGTGGAGTCCGGCGTAAACCTTATACTGGGCAGGGGCATTACCCTGCGCGGGCATGATAAAAACAACGTAGCGCTAGTTATAGTAAACCAGGGGGCAGGCTTGATAATGAACGAAGGTTCGAAAATTACTGGTAACAAAAACTCTGGGGTGTATGTAAATGAAAGAGCGACCTTCATGATGAACGGAGGAGAAATCTCCGGCAATACTGCTAGTTACGGCGGCGGGGTGTATATTAATAGAGGAGGCGCAATCTTTACCATGAACGGCGGAGAAATCTACGGTAACACAGCCGGAGAGGGCGGCGGGGTGTATATTCGAAGAGGAGAAGTTCCAAAAAGAGAAGGCATCTTTATAATGAACGGCGGAACAATCTCCGGCAATACTGCTAGAAACGGCGGCGGGGTGTATGTATATGGAGGCTACACTCCGGACGGAACCTTCACGATGAACGGCGGGGAAATCTCCGGCAATACCGCCTTCTACGACGGCGGCGGAGTGTATGTGTACGGAACCTTTACCATGAACAAAGGAGAAATCTCAGGCAATACCGCATCAAGGAACGGCGGCGGGGTGTATGGAAATGGAAGATTTACCAAAAAGAGCGGGACTATTTACGGCTACACGGAGGGAGACAACAAGAGCAATGTCGTAAAGGACGGTTCGGGTATCGTGCGGGAAAACAAAGGCCATGCGGTGTTTGTGGACGAAGCCCGGCGCAGGGAAAGTACCGCCGGGCCAAGCGACAGCCTTGACCCGAGCAAGACCGGTCTGGCCGGCGGATGGGGGTATTGAGGGAAGAAATAAGTATAACAAATAGTGAAAAATTACCATATCTCTTTTCCCACAGGTTTACCCGTATCGATCTCAGCGTGTAAATTTTGTTCATTAATATTATTTAACATTTCGGACAATCTGTTTTTTTAAATGGAAATTCTCTATATACTTCTTGTTCATATTGCTGTATTATTTCTGATGAAACAGGTAATTTCTCGCCAAGAGACTGATAATCAAACATCAACTTTTCCATAAAAAAGCTCCTACAATAAATATATCACATTTAGACAAAATGTTAAGAGAGCGCCCTGTTACCAGAATCCATTGCATTGATCCATAATCTTGTTGTTTTCGTGTTGGTTCGTGTTGGTTCGTGGTTAAAAAAACAAAAATTGATTCCGGTGCTATCTTAAATACAGTCTTGACTTTCCATGACAAATTCGATAAATTTGTCATTATGAGTGATTTTACTTGTCCGCAGTGCAAGACCACTGCCCCTGCCGCCGATTTCGAGCGGCAGATTTGGGTCTGC
>LIUJ01000095.1:3763-3891 GCA_001462255.1 Fibrobacteria bacterium GUT77
GGTCTGCGGGAAATGCTCCTACCATAGTCGTATCGGCTGGCAGGATCGGCTCCGCGTTACCGTAGACGAGGGAAGTTTTAGCGAGTTCGATTCGGGCATGGAGTCAGGAAACCCCATTTCCTTCCCCG
>LIUJ01000095.1:3918-4127 GCA_001462255.1 Fibrobacteria bacterium GUT77
GAAGATAAAGTCCGCGAGGCGCAGGAAAGCTGCGGCACGCGGGAAGCAGTAGTAACAGGCCGCTGTACCATTCAAGGCTATTCCGCCGTAATATGCGTCATGGACAGCCGGTTTATGATGGCCAGTATGGGCAGCGTGGTCGGCGAAAAAATTACCCGCGCCGTAGAATACGCCACCGCGAACAAATTGCCCGTGATAATTTTTACCGC
>LIUJ01000096.1:0-6302 GCA_001462255.1 Fibrobacteria bacterium GUT77
TAAATTCGTCGTTTGTACCCACGCGGTTATCGACCGTAAAATAATCGGTAACGTCGTAGCCGTGCGAGCGCGATTTCAGAATCGGGCTGAGCAGGACGGCGTCGCACCCGAGGCGTTTTATGTGCGGTAGCCACTTTTCAATCTCCGAAAGCGTGTGCCCGTCGTAGGCGTAGTCGTTCTGAAACGGGGCGCGGGCGAGGGAGAAGGCGTAAATGTGGTAAAATACCGCGTCTTCAAACCAGTTATGGGCTGTGGACATGTTTATCCTCCTATTGTTACATGGACGGTAAGTATGGATTATTGCCGATATCAATATCAAAAATATAAATATTGACATGCTTACCGCTAAAATAATTATATTATTANNATGGATACCATCGAAAAACTAAAAATGTTGAGCGACGCATCGCAATACGACCTCGCCTGCGCCTGCGGGACACGCGGAGGGCCCGACCACCGGGTTCGCAAGGACGACGGGTCTTGGCTCTATCCGGTCTCCATGCCGGGCGGCGGGTACTCCATTATGCTGAAAACGCTTATATCCAACGTTTGCAACAACGACTGCGGGTACTGCCCGTTTCGGGCGGCGAGGGACGTGCCGAGGTGCACCATTACGCCGGATGAGATGGCGAGGCTGTTCATGGACTATGACCGCCAACGCGGGCTAATCGGTATATTCCTAAGCGGCGGGGTAGTGGGGACGCCGGACAATACGATGGAACTGATAAACGGAACCGCTCGGATACTGCGGCGCAAGTACGCCTACAGGGGGTACATCCACCTGAAAGTGATACCCGGCGCCAGCGACGCCGCCGTTGACGAGGCGGTAGCGCTTGCCAGCGCCGTATCCGTAAACATCGAGGTTCCCGGCGAAAAACACTTTTCCGCCCTATCGCAAAAGAAAGATTACCTAAAGGACATCATAAGCCCCATGCGCCGTATCGCAAAATTGACCGATAAGGGGACGCGGTACCACCGGGTAAGGCAGACGACGCAGTTTATCGTGGGCGCGGCCGACGAGAGCGACGCGGAAATCGTAAAATATACCGCCGGGCTGTACAGAAAACTCAATTTGGACAGGGTCTACTACTCGTCGTATCAACGCGGTTTGGGGAACGAGGCTATACCGGGCGAGCGGCGCGGCAGCGTTAGCCCCGAAGAAGGGTTCGTTAGGGAGCATAGGCTTTATCAGGTAGACTTCTTGTTCCGGCAATACGGTTTTACGGAGGAGGATATCCGATACGACGATAGCGGGCGCTTATTCATGGACAAAGACCCCAAGTTGGTGTGGGCGGAGAGCCACCCCGAAAAGTTTCCGGTAAACGTCAATCAGGCAGATGAAAAGATACTGTTGCGGATACCCGGCATAGGCCCCACGACGGCGAAGCGCATAGTGAAGATGCGTTCCGGCGGGGCGCGGATACGGTCTATGGAGGGGTTGCCCCTGCGAGGCAAGAGGCTGACGTTGGCGGAAAAATATTTGATCTGTTGACGCGGCGGCCGGCGGAATGTATTTTATTAGCGTCATCAATAACGAACAATCAAAAAATAGGAGTAGAGATTATGTCCGATGTTTCAATTTTCAGAAAAGCGATTTCGGCCTTTGCCGCCCTTGTCATTGTCAGTAGCGTGTTTGTTAAAAGCCATGCGGCGGAGCCGACGCACTACCTTTTCATGCCCACGGCGCGGATTAACCAACCGGGAGACTTAGTGCTCGGGCTTCACGAAATATCTTACGCGCTACCGGGGAAGTTGCAGATACAAGCGTCTATTCTCGACAATATAGGCAGGTTGAGCCTTGCCGCCAAATACGGTTTTCATAAGAGTTTGGCCGGCGGCGTGGGGCTGGCGTCTACATTTATTTCCGGAGACTTTGTGGAAGGCGGCCCGCACGGCGTCCCCGAAGGCGCACGCGCGCGGATAGGCGGGTTTCTGACTTACGAGTTTGGTAGACGCCACTATGGTTTGGTGTTGACCGGCCATACCCAAATAGGCGATCATGTTTCCATAGGCGCGGACTTGGGAGGGAGAATCACCCCGTCAAAAGTATGGTCGTTTTTGTGGGAAACCGGGCTCTCCGCCGATCTCAGCGACAAAGCGATATACCTCTACGGCATAGGCGGACTGCGCTTTAACGTGGCGGTTCCGGGGCTCTTTATAGACGTTGGTGCGCAAGCGTTGGAGTTCAACATAAAAAGCTTCGGCAAGGGCGCACCTCACGCCGGAATGTTCTTTGACGTCATGTACTGTTTTCATCCATAGATTTTGTTTGTACGTATAATCGGATTGCCGACGTCCCATACTCCGCCGCTACAAAAAATCATCCGGAAACTCCGGGTTTGCGTCCGTAATAATTCTTGTGGGACGGTCTAAGATTTCTTGTATGTACGGATACGGCGTCAGCATTGCCGTTTGCGTCGTCCCGGTGTACATTTTTAGGCCCTTGACGCCTAATTTTGCCAATTTTTTATCAATAACCGACGGCTTTATTACCGTCGGATCCACTTTATCCGACGCCATTGTTATAGACCATAATACAGCGTACATCTGTATGTACATATATAGGGGATTTACGTTTTTGAAGACCGACGAAAGCGTCTTCTGTATACAGGCAAACGCCGCCGGGCGGGCTACGGGAGACTCGGAGTGCATTATGTAGACTCCGGCGCCGTCGCGCATCGCCCTTTTTGCCACTCGGTAAAACTCCTTCGTGTAGAGCATTGTGGACGGGCCGAACGGATCTGTCATGTCCATTATTATCACGTCGAACTCGCCGGGGTGATCCTCGGTGTACTTGCGACCGTCCGTTATGTTGATATGCACCCTGCCGTCGTCGAAACAACCGCCGTGCACGTCGGCCAAATACTTTTTTGAGAAGTTGATAACACCGCCGTCAAGCTCGGCCAACTCCACGCGCTCTACCGTGGGATATTTGAGCACCTCGCGGAGTATCCCGCCGTCGCCGCCGCCTACCACGAGTATGCTTTGGGGATTGGGATGGCAAGCGAGCGCCGGATGTACCATGGGTTCGTGGTACATGAACTCGTTCCTCTCGGCTACCTGCGTGATGTCATCTAAGAGCAACACCCTGCCGAACTCGTCGGTGTCAACGAGTTCTATGCGCTGATACTTGGTTTTCGCCTTGCGCAACGTTTTTTTTATGGTGTAGAAAAAACCGAACGCGGGGTTCAACGCCTCGTGGTACAACCGCCGTCTCTTTATGATTCTTGTCATATTCTCACGCTTCCCTGTCGTAAATGTTTCTGCACTCAAACATTTCCTGCATCTCTTTTTTGAGAAGCGTGCGCACCTTCGTCCTCTCGGCCTTAGTCATTTTTTCCGTTTCCGGCCCAAAGAGGTAACTTTCGAGTTTCATATTTTTGATCTGCATCTTAGAGTGGAATATGTTGTCCGATACGATGTTTATATCGTACGCGGTGTACTTCTCTAAAATATCGTCGGAAATATAGTCTTGTATCGACGTAATGTCGTGGTCGATGTAGACCTTCCTCCCCTTGATGTCGCGAGTGAAACCGCGGACTCTGTAATCCATCAGCACGATGTCGGAATCAAAACTGTCTATCAAAAAATCAAGCGCCTTGAGCGGCGAAATCGTGCCGCAGGTCGACACGTCGATATCTACCCTAAATGTGGATATGCCGTTGGCGGTATTGTTCTCGGGATACGTGTGCGCCGCAATGTGGCTTTTATCCAAATGCGCTACCACGCCGTCGCCGAGCGGACTGTGCCCCTCGTTTATAAGTATTGTAACGCTAGCGCCCCGCGGATCATAGTCCTGCGTGGAAATGTTCACTATACGCGCCTCTATGATGCTCGTAACCTCTTCGAGGATGCCGCGCAACTTTTCGGAATTGTACATCTCGTCGACGTACTCCAAGTAGTCCATCTGCGACGACTTGGACGGCGCGTAACATATATCGTAAATGTTGAAGCTGAGCGACTTCGTCAAATTGTTGAAGCCGTGCAACTTTATCTTGCGTCCGCGACAATGATTCAGCACATTACCCCCAAAATTTACACTTCATTGATATACAACGGCTTGTACCCGCTGTACTTGCCGTTCAAAAAATTCAGCGCAATGACCTCCGTGCGCTTACCGCGCTCAATGTTCACTATGAGGCGATCGGCGAAGAGGCGGCATATATGCAAGCCGCGACCCGAATTGTCCTTATCGCCCTCGCCCTTTATTTGGCGCTCCATCTTGCTAAGTACGGTCTCGCGGGTAAGCGTGCCGCAATTGTCCAAAACCGAGACGCCGTACTTCTCCGAATCGTAACCGAACTCAACGTATATGTACTCCGACGGCTCAAGCGCCACCTCCGAAAACATCGCGTACTTTTCGGATCCGTCCTCGCGAACCGGCGCGTGGTAGACGGCGTTCGTCAAAATTTCATCCAAAACGAGCTTGGTATCCCCCACTTGGGAAAATTTCTTCTCAATCTCCTCCACTATTTTGTCTCGAACCAAGTGCGCCTCCCCCGACGACTTGACGCAAAAAGTACCGGCAACAACACCGTCGTCCGATCCCAAATAACGGGCAATCCCAAAAACCTCGCCGGTCAAAATCCCCGTTATTATCTTCTCCACCTCGGCAAAGTTGAACGGTATCGCCTTGGGAATAACGCTACAAACGGCGCTTTCCCGCACAAAATCGATGTAATCGTCGATGTTGGACGACGTTATCAACGCCATCCTAACCTTCGGGAAGCGCTTGTGAACCTCCGTCAAAAAACCGATCCCGTCCATCTCCGGCATGATGACGTCTGAAATCACAAGGTCGTAAGCCTCCCGATCGAGAAGATCAAGCGCCTCCGCCGCGCTACCTGCCGTGACGACATCGAATTTGTCGCTAAAATATGCCGACAGCATCGAACGGACGTAGTCCTCGTCATCGACGAACATTACCCGATATGCCCCCATTGACGCTCCGTTTTTTTATGTTTGTATTACGTTTATCGTGCCGTACCCGTATCGTGTAACGTACTCTCAACGTTGCGCAATATACTCTAAAGATAATATTCGGAAGACGCAAAGTCAAATTTATTAGCAATCCATACCAAAAGCGTAAAAACAAAAGTATTGACCGCGACCGTGCCATAATATATTTTAACGGTTTACAGTTCTTACCGTAAAACACCGGTAATCCGCAGTAGCCACAACCATAAACCGCGCCGTAGGCCGCTCGCCCCGGCGTGTGAAAGGATTTTGCTTTGGAACAGAATCGTGAAAACGCGCTCTACACCCGGATCTCCGCCGCCGCCGTGTTCTTTATCTCGCTCGGCGTCTACACCGCCACCGTCGCCCCCACCGTCGCGTTTTGGGACTGCGGGGAGTACACCGCCGCCGGACACACGCTCGGAGTGCCGCACCCGCCGGGAAACCCGCTCTTCGTCCTCCTCATGCGCCTGTCGAGCATGTTCATGTCGTTCTTCCAAGACGTGGGATACCGAATGAACATGGCCGTGGCCATCGCCAGCGCCCTCACCGCCACGGTGCTCTTCCTCGCCATAGTGGAGGCCGGTAAGCTCTTCATGGGCGAACCCGATACTATGTGGAAGCGCGTATGCCTATGCTCCGGTGGAATCGCGGGGGGGCTCTTCGCCGCCTTCGGGTACACCTTTTGGTTCAGCGCCGTGGAGACCTCCGTTTACAACATATCCATGCTCTTCATAGCCGTCTGCACGCTACTCATGCTCGTTTGGGCGCGTAGCAAGAGCGCCGACCGCGACAAACTCCTCGTCCTCGTGGCGTTCTTGGGTTTCCTCGGCATCGGGCTACACATGTTCACTATGATAATCTTCCCGCCCGCGTTCCTCTTTATGATACTGTGGGACGAGAAGAAACGCACCGACTGGCGGCTATGGATCACGGGCATCTTAATGGCGGCGGTAATCTACAGCCTATCGGCGTTTATGGTGCTCGGCGGGTTCGTGCTGGTCGTTACGCTTATCATGTCGCTCACCTCGAAAGAACATCCGTACGAGTGGCGCTTCTGCTTCTTCCTAGCTTTCTTCGCCATAGTCGGCTACTCGGTGCATATAGCGATCCCCATACGCGCCGGACTCGAACCCATGATAAACGAAAACCATCCGTCAACTTGGAACGCCTTCGTGGACTTCCTTGAGAGACGCCAATACGGATCAGAAAGCATGATTACGCGTATGTTTTGGCGACGCGGGCTTTGGTCAAACCAGTTCGGTATAGAGGAACACATGGGTTTCGGCGGCTTCCACCTAACGCAATTCTTCCGTTTGGGACCAAACGATACGGCGGAGTCTTTC
>LIUJ01000096.1:6451-7471 GCA_001462255.1 Fibrobacteria bacterium GUT77
CCAAACGATACGGCGGAGTCTTTCTTCAAAGCCGGTTTCATACAAGGCCTCGCCAAGCTCATTATCTACCTCATTCCCACGGCGTTTATGCTCTACGGGTGGTCATACCTATATAAGAAGAACAAACACGTCGCCACGTTCCTCATCGCGCTCACGTTGCTCACAACCATCGGTATGGTGCTCTACATGAACTTTGCCGACGGTCTCCGCCCGGAACGCTACGACTTCGAACAGTGGGTACGCGCCGGTAAACCCGGTCCAGAGCCAACCGTCCACCGCGAGGTTAGGGTACGCGACTACTTCTTCACCGCAGGCTTCATGTATTTAGGAATGTGGATAGGCCTCGCCGGAGTATGCTTATTACACGCGCTCTTCACGTCTAAAGACGATTTTATTAAGAAAACGGTCGCCCCGGTCTGCGCCGCCGTAATAACGCTCTCCCCTACCCTACCGGCAGTAGCCAACTACAACCTAAGCACGCGCGCCGGCGACTGGGTACCATACGACTACGCCTACAACCTGCTGAACAGTTGCGAGAAAAACGGCATACTATTCACCAACGGCGACAACGATACCTTCCCGCTCTGGGCGCTTCAAGAGGCCTACGGGATACGCAAGGACGTGCGTATCGTGAACCTCAGCCTCGTCAATACGGACTGGTACATAAAGCAACTGAAAAAGCTTGAACCGACCGTGCCGATAAGCTACACAGACGCGGAGATAGACAAATTGCAAGCGCGGCTCAACCCCTTTGATAAACCGCGTCAGCATACGCTCAAAAACGCCGGTATATCTTTCACGTTGCCAGGCATAGAGACACAGCGCGTCCTACGCGTTCAGGATATGATGGTACTTAACATTGTAGACGCCGCCAAGTGGACCAAACCCATCTACTTCGCTATGACCGTTTCCGACGACAACCTCATGGGCTTAAACCCGTACTTGCAAGCGCAGGGCCTTGTCTACAAGCTCATGCGGGAACGCGTGACTTTCGAAAACCGCTACGACTTAGACCGCACC
>LIUJ01000097.1 GCA_001462255.1 Fibrobacteria bacterium GUT77
GGACATCTATAGCAATCAAACTATTTAAAATGGAGGAGTTATGGGAGAGAGGACGTTGACGGACGCGGATATAAAGGCGATGTTTGCAAGGTCTGATAAGCAATTGGCAGATAATGCCAAACAAATGGCTGAGACCGACAAAATGATGAAGGAGCTTGCCGAGAGCAGAAAGAAAGCCGACGAGAAATTTGATAAGATACATAAGGAGTTAGGGTGCATTGGCGAGAGCAACGGACTTGTCGCTGAGGAGATTGTCTACAATTCGTTGTTAGAAAAGATGTTATTTGCCGGAATTGAGTTTGACGATATTGAACACGGCGTAGCGCGGACGCGCAAACTCCCAAACGGGCAAAAAGTGCAGGGAGAGTACGACGTAATTCTTCACAACGGGGCGTCTGTCGCCATTATTGAGGCAAAATATCGGGTAGTAAGAGAGAACCTTGACCGTTTAATAGAAGTGCAACTGCCGAGATTCAGGCAGATATTTCCTAAATATAAGGATTTTAAGATGTACTTGGGTCTTGGCGGGATGTCTTTTGAGAACGGTGTTGCTGAAGCGGCAGAGCGTATGGGAGTAGCAACCCTACGGCTCAACGGCGAGGCGGTGGAAGTACATGACGAGAATGTCAAGGTGTGGTGACGGTGTAATGAGGGGGACGCGAGTTACCGCGCCCCCTTTTCCAATTCGTCGCCCAAGACCTCCTTGGCGGCGGCGCAGGCTCTTTTCGTAATCTTATTAAGCGTGTCTTTATCGCACATAAGTCTTTCCTTTAACGCGACGCCTTCTTCACCGCTTAAGCACCGCTGAAAGATTTCTCGCTATCGCGTCAAAACACTCCGCGACCTGCGTGTCGCTCTGCATTACCGCCGGCCCGAGTTTTCTCAGCGACGCTCTGATCTCCGGGGTGTACAGCATATAGCCGATATAGGTCAGCGATACCGACAGGTATTTTTGCACTATTCCTGTAAAACCCTCGCCTATCCTTACCTCGTCTTGACCGCGTACCATATTCAGCACTAAGAAGAGCCTGCGGGCATCCAACCATTCTTTCATCGCTTCCACCTCTTTGGGACACTTGGTTTGGAGCTGGGCGAACATACTCTCCAAAGTAGGGGCGGCGGCGGCGCCTCTGGCGTTTGTGTAAGCCGTCAACAGTTTCTGCATATCCTCCCTTCCGGGAAAGGCGCGAATAAGCCCGCGAAAAATGCCGCTCTTTAGAAAGGCGTAGGCGTTTTCCAAGGAGGTGGGCAAACTGTCGGTTACCGTTATGTTGTTCGGGAAGGCGGCGAAAAAGTCGGAAACTATCGTACTGCTACCGGCGCCGAGATCCACTATTATATAATCGGCCGTCAGCGTCTTTATACCGTTCAAAATTTTTTGTTTTTGCGCGAAATTCGGGTTGGCCAGCTCCAAAAACTCGCCCGCGCCGGAGATCAGCCAACTGTTGGGCACCGGGGTCTTAACGGAAACGCTCTCAAGCGTAGGACGCTCGCCGGTAAGGAAGTGCTGTAGGGTTATAGCCGGTCGACGCATACCGAGGCATGTGTGCAAGTTGGCGCCGCCGAGGTCGGCGTCGATGTAGCCCACCGAGTAGCCTTGACGCGACAGTGCGGCGCCGAGGTTAGAACTCACGGTGCTCTTTCCCACCCCGCCTTTGCCGCCGCCGACCGAGATTATTAAGGGTTCGCTCATGGACGCTTTACTGCCTCCGCGCCCTGACCCTGCGGCGCCGGCGGCGTGCCAACGCCGCTAACCCACGCATCGTCTTGCGCGCGAACCAAACCGCTGACGTCCCACAACCCCTCCGCAATCTTGGGAAACGACAACTTATACTCAGCGCCGAATCGCCCAAAACTAATGCTTAGCACCGACTGCGCGAAGAAAAGGAAGCCGACAATAAGCACCGCCGCCGCAGTACCCACCGCGTACCGGACAAACGACCGTCGCTCCACGACATCCCCCGCGCTATCGCCGTCACGCTCAAGCCGCGCGCTATAGGCCGTGTTGACCGCCCCCACGGCAAACCGCTCATACGCCGCAATGTCAGCCTTCGACACTGCCACCCCCGCCGTAGCCGCGTCAAATCGCTTCAACCCGCACCGAGCGGCAAACCACCTGTCCGGCCGGAACGGACGCGAATGAAGGAAGCGCCCATAGACGTCGGCCAGCTTCCGCGCCGCTTCGTCACAAGCCCCTGCGTGATCTTTCCCCAACGATCGCTGGAGGAGGTAAATGTCACGAATTTGCCCGTGAAATAGGGCATAAAAAGCCGACGGATCGCCCCGATGAGCCAGTTGGGCGTATAACTGTGTTTCCGACAATATTTTTTTCATGCATATAATATAGTAAATCGCGCGGGAGAAAAGAAAGTCTTTTTAATCACAAATGCCGTTTTATCGGTAAGACACCCTCCCAAACAAACGGCGAATAGCCCCTTTCGGCTACGCCTTCGCTATGAACAAATTTACATCAAAAACGCATAAATACCGCTACATACACCATATACTGTATATTATGTCTCTGTAAACACAACATATTGTAGTGAGACATATAAACAATCCTCACGTTATTTGGCAAGCGTTAATTATGACGCGATTCATGGAAACTCGCGGCTCCTTTCGGTTACGACAATTTTATTTATAACCTTGTATAACATATTCTAACATACGCGTTTAATCCCACCGACATATTTACCGCATCAATTTTTCATAATTACGATACGTAATACCCCAAAAGCAAAAGCGGCGGAACAACTCAACAGCCAAGCCGCGGAACTCGCAAACATGGTGAGCGAGTTCAAATTGAGCGCAAGTAACAGCCGGAACGGCCGCTCGGCGATAGGTCAAGGCGGAAGACGCGGCCAACCGCCGCAAAAACAGCGCCTTGCCGCAACGGCGCTCCCCGACAAAACCGAAACGCGCAATGCGGTCGGGGTCGCCAAGTCCATAAAATCAATAAGAGCGGAGGACATTATCCCATTGAACGACGACGATTTCAGCGAGTTTTAACGCTCGGCAATACCCCATTTCGGCCCATTTCGGCAACCGGCCTCTTGGGTCAGGTTGATTATGACGCTATTCGTATCTAAAAAAATCCCACTATTAATATTGACATTTATCCTACCGGATATTATATTATCCAAGTAGTACTAACCCGTTTTAACTCAGTTTAATGTTACAATCACAAGGGAAGAAGTTTTTATGCTATTAGACAACAGCAACGGCAAAACTGTCTTTGAATGGCTGGAAAAGTACGTCGAAACCGGCGAAATGGACGTCGTTACCGGCTATTTTACGGTCGGTGCGCTATCTTGGCTAAGTGAACAGTTTAACGACAAAATCAAAATGTTCCGCATCGTCTGCGGTAGCGTAACCGCGAGCGACACGGATAAAAAGAGCCTCAAGATTGACCTGCTAAGCCAAGACATAGGCATAGAAAAAGCCCTTGCGCTAAAGAAATTAGCGCAAAAAGCCGTCGCGTTTCTAGAACAAAATAAAGTGGACGTCAAAACGTCGGAACCTAACTTCTGCCACGCCAAAATGTTTCTGCTACATACCGCCGACGACAGACAAAAGTTCTATCTAACCGGAAGCTCCAACCTTACGGAATCCGGCATCGGACAGAGACATACCAGCAACGTGGAACTGAACATCGGAAACACCGGTAACAATCACGAGTACAAAGAACTTACGGAGTGGTTTAATAACATTTGGGCCAATAACGAAAAAGTTCACAACGCCAAACAGGGGTTTATAAACGAAATTTCTAAGATTTTCAAGGAATATACGCCGAACGACATATATTTGAAAATTCTTTCGGAACTTTTGCCTGAAAAAAGTTCACAAAAAGAAATCGAACAAACGCTTGGTAATTCCGAAGTCTATAATACGTTATTCGATTTTCAAAAAAAAGCCGTGGTGAGCTTAGTAAGAATGCTTGAAAACAAGAACGGTGCCGTATTGGCCGACGCCGTAGGCCTCGGCAAGACTTTCACCGCCCTCGCCGTCATCAAATACTACCAAAAACAAGGTCGCGAGACAATAGTTCTCGCCCCCAAAAAATTGGAATACAACTGGGAACAATATAAAAAAACCAACAGTTCGATTTTTGAGAAAGACAACTTTAACTACATGATAAAATTCCATACGGATTTAAACGAAGATAGGCTAAGCGAAAAGTTGGAGTATTTAACCAACGAAAAACCAAAACTCTTCGTTATCGACGAAAGCCATAACCTGAGAAACGACAAGGGTAGCCGATATAATTTTTTATTGGAAAACATTTTACGAAAAAACGGCAACGTAAAGGTTCTAATGCTCTCCGCTACGCCGATAAATAACTCGCTTTTGGACGTCCGCAACCAATTCAAACTCATCGGCAATTTCGACAACATAGACCATATATTCAGAAAAGCGCAAGAAGAATTGAACAAGTGGGCGGACGAGAGAAATCCTCGCATCGGCAATTTGATAAAAAATCTGCACCCCGAATTCTTTAATTTGACGGATTCTTTGATAGTGGCGCGGACGAGAAAGATGGTGGAAGACGCCAAAATCTCCTTCCCGAAACTCGAAAAGCCCGAAAACATCTACGAAACGCCAAAATGCGTAAAAGACGCCGAAACAATATACGACCTGACCGGCCTGCTACCGGTAAGATTCTCCGCCTATATGCCGGCCTACTACGCCGGCCTAACAAGCAACCAAATCGTCCACGATGAAAGCCGACGCTCTTTTTTCTTAGTCAAAATGATGCATATATTGCTCGTAAAACGGCTTGAAAGCTCGTGGCTCTCATTCAAAATAACACTTGAGAAAATATTGAAATACCACAAAGACGTCTTGCGCAAATTAAAAACATCCGGCGAGATGGAAACATATTCTTGGGAAGAACTTTGGCCGGATGAAGACGCCCCCGACACGGAAGAACTAACCGTCGGCAGAAGACAGAAAATAAAAATAAGCGACATAAAAGGCCAAAATATGTTGAACCGTTACACAGAAGACCTAAATGAAGACATAGGTAAACTGCAAATGTTGCTCGACGAACTCGCGAAGTTCGACGCCACGAAAGATACAAAAATCAAAGAGCTTATTAAAATCATAAAAAACAAACGCCAACGCAATAATCCCAAGGTACTCATATTCACAACATACAGCGACACCGCCGAATACCTATTTGACGAACTTAAAAAACACTTCGATAAAATCGAGTGCGTAACCGGCGGCACAACCAATAAAAACATCGAGCGCATTCTCAAAAGATTCTCCCCGGTCTCCAAAAACGCGGACAAAAAACAATCCACCGACCCGATAGACATCCTAATATCAACCGATGTCCTAAGTGAAGGCCAAAACCTACAAGACTGCGATATGGTCGTAAACTACGACATACACTGGAACCCTGTCCGCGCCATCCAAAGACTCGGACGCATAGACCGCATCGGTAGCAAAAACAAAAGCATCAAATGCGTAAACTTCTGGCCGAGCAAAAACATAAATGAATATCTGAACCTACAAGGAAGAATAGAAACGCGAATGGCGACTATGATAATCGCCGGTTCCCAAATCCCCAAAAACTTCACCGACAACATCGGAGAGATGAGCCGCTCAAAAGAGCTCGAAAAAATGCAAACGGAAAAAAACTTAAAAATAATGCAAAACAACCTCTCTGACATCGAAACCGAAACCTTCGGCATGAATAACCTTAGCGTAGAAGCGTTCAGACAAGACCTGACACAAGAATCCATAGATAAATACAAATCCATGCCCAACGGCATTTTCAGCGGATTCAACGCAACGCAAACCGGCATAGTTGCGCTACTGCGAAATAGAAAGGACAACGAACAAAAACTGATTTTCATAGACGAACTCGGCAAGGAACTCGCCATAAACCAAAACGAAATCCTACAATTCCTGCAAAACAACAAAAACGCCGAGAGATACGTCCCGCAAGCAATCGACAACTGCGACGAACAAGAGATAAAAAAATACTCGGCGGCCATAAATAACTGGTTTGACGCGCAAATTCCACAAATGGTAACGACTTCCACAAAAAATCTATTTGCCGGAATACT
>LIUJ01000098.1 GCA_001462255.1 Fibrobacteria bacterium GUT77
CATTAACATACTAAAATAATTCATGGGCGATATAAAGTCAAATTTTTTTTGAATTTTTTTGTGGGGCGCGCTTTTTTCAAGATTTTTTAGGCTTTCGCCTAAGCGCCGCTAAGTCTATTGTTAATAAAAAGCGTGTTTTTTGGGTCAAACGGCGGTATATTTATGGTATGGGTTCGTTAACTTCGTCTATATCGGCTTTTATAGGGGCGTTGTCGCGGCGCGCGGGGGACTTTTTTATTCCGCCGCTGTGTCTTGTCTGCGACGGCGCGTTGTCCGACGACCGTAGCGGCATGGGGGTTTGGTTGTGTCCGTCTTGCGCGGACGCGTTGCTTAGGAATCACGCGCGGCGCGATCCTTGTCCGCGTTGCGCCCAGAACCGCCGCGTTAGGGAGTGCGCTTGCGAGTTTGCTTGGGACTTTCCGTTTGAGCGCGTATACTGCGTGTACGATTACGACGAGACGTTGAGCGTTATCGCCAAGCACATCAAGTATCACGGGAAGAGCGGGTTGGCGAGTCGTGTCGGCGTTATCAGCGCCCCGCTTATCCCCTCTGATTTTTTTTCCGGCATAGACGTTGTTGTGCCGGTGCCGCTACACCGGTTGAAGTTGCGGCGGCGGGGATACAACCAGGCGGAGTGTTTTGCACGCGGCGTTTTGGCGGGGTTGGGCGTTGACGCGGCGTTGTTGCGCACAAACTTGCTGACGCGGCTTAGGAACACCGAGACGCAGACGCGGTTGGACAAGGATGAGCGTAGGGAGAACCTCGCCGGCGCCTTCGCGGCGGGCGGTAAGGATTTGACGGGGGCGCGGGTGGTGTTGGTTGACGACGTATTCACGACGGGGGCGACCACGGAGGCCTGCGCAAAGGCGTTACTTGCGGCGGGTTGCGCGTCGGTGGCCGTGCTTGCCATGGGGCGAGATTGACCGACGGGCGAATAAAAAGAGCCGCCCCACGCGCCGGTTTAACACGCGGGGCGGCCTTGATCTTTACACGCCAAACCAGGCGCGATGCCGCCGCGCTCTACGCGTGGGCTATCGCCTCCGCCGGGCATGTTTCGGCGCAGGCGCCGCAGTCGCTGCACTTTCCTTCGTCTATGGTGTAGGGTTCACCCTCAGAGATAGCCCCAACCGGGCACTCGGGAACGCAACTCCCGCACGCTAAGCACGCGTCTGAAATTTTGTAGGCCATTGATACCTCCTTTTTAAATGTTGGATATTTCCGGTTCAGGGCGGCGGATCGGATCGACCGACGCCCTATATTCATATATACAATTATAGTTTATGCGGGTAGAAAGGTCAATAGGGTTGCGACAAAAATTAAATACGGCAAAAGTCAACGCCAAGCGGCGGCGCGGGTGTCCGCGTATAGGCCCAAATAAATTTTTTTATTTTATTTTGACTTTACCTGTGGCATACATTACTTTATTTACATGGCAGGTATGGTTATTCAGCGTTTTTTGCCGGGCGGACGTTCATTTCATTCTTACTCTTAAAGGAGGGTGTCGTATGTTCAGGAAGCTTATTGTTGTTTCGGCGGTGGCGGTTTTGTCCCTTGCCGTGGTCGGCGGGTGCGGCGGTAAAAAGACAACGGCGGCCCCGAGCCCCGCTCCAAGCGTGGAAGAGAGTTCAAGCCAAAGTTCGAGCGAAGATCCCGCGCCGAGCTACGACTCCGACGCTTCCTCAACGGAAAGCGAGTCCCCCGCCGAAGAACCAACGGAAGAATAGTCGGCGCGCTCAACGCCGCAGATGTTTTTGTACGCGGAGCGGAGGCGCGTTTAGCGTTTCCGCTTCGTTATTCGCCGTTTAAGCGCTGTGTATTAGGTATCCGCCCAAAGTATTCAACCCAGCCATAAAATCGACGTGACCCCGCGCGGATAGTACGCGCTACCGCATATTTTGCCCGCCGCCATTTGGTCGCTAAACGCCTGTAGCGCGTTGTTTGGGTCTAAAAGCCAAGACGCGTGGGCTTTGTCGGCCGCCGCGTCGGGCGGGCGCTTAAATATCTTTTCGGCTATGAACTGGCATAAAAACGTCTTGCTCAACCATGAGTTGTCGCTCGTTTTGGACATCTTCCACGCGCCGCTCTCGAATTTGCACCCGTTCGCCAACGCGACCTCAAAATGCTTCTTTATGGCGCTTACAAACACGCAGTACCTCTCGGCCAACGCCATATCCTCAAATAGGCCCATAACCACGGGGTAAACCAAGCCTTCCGCTATCGACAACGTGATGGCGGCGTCGCCGTCTTCCAATAGCGCCGGAATAGTCCCGTCGGCCCGCCGGTACCTCATTATGGTATCGGCGCAACGTTGCGCCTGATTCGCCGCCGTATCGGCCAAACCCGCCGACCCAAGCGCGTCGAACATTTTTGACAACGCCAAGTAGGCCGCCCAGCACTTTACCGCCAAATAGCTGCTACGCCGCGCCCGCCCAAGCGCCGTGTCCACGTTGTCGTACGTCGTAATCTCCGCGCCGCCGCCGGTCTCGCAAGAGTCCAAATCCATGACGCCGTCCCGGGCGTCGACGCCCGCGCCGTCTCTGTTTAACATACTCGCCAAGCACGCCTCGATTGTTTCGCGGCGGCTCGAAAGCCACCCGTCGTCGCGCGAACCCTCCCAGTAGACGCCGGCGCAGAGTATCCAGTTTACAAGTTGCTCCTGCGCCATGTAGGAGTAGCAACCGCTCCGCCCGCAAAGCTCGTAGGCCGAGCGTCCGGGGGCGGAGAAGACATTGGCGACGCCCATATCGTGGGTGAAGCTGATGCCGCCGGGGAACTTTTCCCCAACCCCGTTCTTCACCTCGTCCGCGTATGAGTAGCTATCCGCGTACTGATCCAACACGGAGCGCACCGTCCACGGATTTTTCAGCATCTCGAAGAAAAGCTGGTCTACGGCAAGATCTAAAGTGTTAAGCATCCTGTAGGCGCCCTCGTTGACGATCCAAAGCGGCTTGGCGGCTATAGGGTCGAAGAGCAACTGCGTTGAGCCGTAGTAGCTCTTTATGGCCTGCGAGAGCAAAAACTGCCTCTCTACGCTAAGACCGCGCTCCATTACCATAGCGTCGAAGTGGGCGGCCTCCGCCCTGTAGCGCTCAAAATTTTTGAGGGCGTATCCCGCGACGTCCTCTATGTTTTTAAAATGGCGCGTATACATATAAACGGTCTCAATTCCCGTTGTAACAACGCCCGCCCGATAGAAGCAGACGGCGAAGCGCCACGTGCGCAACTCGTAGGGTTTGGCCGTCATAACAAGTAACCCCGTAGTTCCCAACCCAAACGGCAACCTGTCGGCGATGTCGTCGGCAAGCAATTCGTCGGCGGAGAAGGCGAGGGCGCACGTAACGTCGGCGTCGTCGGTAAATATCCCGGTTATACCGCCCTGGGCGACGCCTTTAATATTTATGTCGTTTGCTTTCGCGGTATCAGCGGCGTCCTTGTTTTTTGTATCAATAATATCAACGCGCCTCATGGCGTTGTACGGGTCGTTTCCCTCGTAGCCGAAAAACGCCTTTCGCGGCGACGCGCCGGCGGTGTTGTCTAAGGTAAGCTCCGCGAACACGGCCGGTATCAGGGCATCTTTTGTAATCGTGGGGTCAATAGACATAAACTCCGACTCAAGGGTCATGTCGGGAACGGACTGGGACGGCGTATATATTTTGAACTCGAGGTCGCCGCAACGCCAAATGTCGCGGGCCGGGGTGGTCAGCCGGGAGATTTCGTCGTCGGGAAAAGGGGATATCGTTACGGATTCGGCTTGTTCGACTTGTTCGTCGGCGTGGTCTTGCCCCCCGCTCCGCCTGTCGCTGTCGCCCCATACGTCTTGCGCGGTAGGTTCGGTTTCCACGTGATGCTCAATGTTTTCTTTGTAGAACGGCAAAGCCGAAAACCGCCCGTGGCAATCGACCGACTCCGCCCCGATGTAGACGTTTTGGCAAGCCGGCCCCGACAGCCCGATCCCCACCCCGCCGGAGGCCCCCTTGTAACCGAGGGTAAACGAGGCGAAAGCGCCCACGGGGGAGTGTTGGGAGTTGTAGAAGATGTTCATTGTATTATCAGTCGAAAAGAAATACCCCCAGCAAGGATCGAACTTGCGACACCAGGTTTAGGAAACCTGTGCTCTATCCAACTGAGCTATGGGGGCATTAAACACAAGCAATATAATATTTTTTACGCCTAAACGCAAATTTTTTACATTTTAGGCCAAAGCCTGCTCCACCGCCACGGCAACCGCCACCGACGCCCCGACCATGGGGTTGTTGCCCATTCCCAAGAATCCCATCATCTCTACGTGGGCGGGAACGGACGACGAGCCGGCGAACTGGGCGTCGGAGTGCATGCGACCCATGGTGTCGGTCATGCCGTAGGAGGCGGGGCCGGCGGCCATGTTGTCGGGGTGGAGGGTGCGACCGGTACCGCCGCCGGAGGCTACGGAAAAGTATTTTTTACCCGCCTCCACGCACTCTTTCTTGTACGTGCCGGCTACCGGGTGTTGGAAGCGCGTGGGGTTCGTCGAGTTTCCGGTTATGGATACGTCTACCCCTTCGTGGTGGTTGATGGCCACGCCCTCGCGAACGTCGTCGGCGCCGTAGCACCGCACGGCCGCCCTCGCGCCCTCACTGTACTTTACCTCCTTAACTATGTTCAGCTTGCCCGTGCCGTAGTCGAACTTGGTTTGGACGTATGTGAAGCCGTTTATCCTCGAAATGATCTGAGCGGCGTCCTTGCCCAAACCGTTGAGGATCACCTTAAGCGGCGTTTTGCGGGCTTTGTTGGCGCTCTTGGCCAAACCTATGGCGCCCTCGGCGGCGGCGAAGGACTCGTGGCCGGCTAAGAAGGCGAAGCACTTCGTTTCTTCAAGCAGGAGCATGGAGGCCAAGTTGCCGTGGCCGATGCCGACCTTGCGGTCGTCGGCTACGGAGCCGGGAATGCAGAAGGCCTGCATGCCCTCGCCGAGCGTTTTGGCTATTTCGCTGGCCCTTTTCTCGCCCTTTTTGAACGCGATGGCCGCGCCTAATATATAAGCCCAGCAAGCGTTTTCAAAGCATATCTGCTGAATGCCTTTGACTATGTTGTACACGTCCACGCCGCGATCCTCGCAGAGTTTACGCGCCTCCTCCAGCGACCCCAAGCCGTACTTTTTGAGCACGGGGGTAATTTGGTTTATCCTTCTTTCATAACTTTCGAAAAGTTCCATTTTTACCGTCTCCTCCGTTTTATTGGTGCCTGGGGTTAATGTGTTTGACCGCTCCGTCCTCTTCCTTGAACCTGCCGTAAGAGCCGGTAGCTTTGGCCATGGCCTCCTTGGGGTCTACGCCTTTAGCTATAGACTCCATCATTTTGCCGATGTGCACGAACTCGTAGCCGATAACGAGGTCGTCCTTGTCGAGGGCGAGGCGCGTTACGTAGCCCTCGGCCATTTCGAGGTAACGGACGCCCTTGGCGACGGTGCCGTACATGGTACCGATTTGGGAGCGCAACCCCTTCCCGAGGTCTTCAAGCCCGGCGCCGATGGGCAGGCCGCCCTCGGAGAAGGCGGTTTGGCTACGCCCGTAGGCGATTTGTAGGAAGAGCTCCCGCATCGCCGTGTTGATGGCGTCGCAGACGAGGTCGGTGTTGAGCGCCTCGAGGATGGTCTTGCCGGAGAGGATCTCGGCGGCCATCGCGGCGGAGTGGGTCATGCCGGAACATCCGATGGTCTCCACGAGCGCTTCTTGGATTACGCCGTCCTTTACGTTGAGCGTAAGCTTGCAACACCCCTGTTGCGGGGCGCACCAGCCTATGCCGTGCGTTAGGCCGGAAATGTCTTTGATTTCTTTAGCCTGTACCCACCGCCCCTCTTGGGGGATGGGAGCCGGCCCATGGTCTGCGCCTTTGGCGACGCGGCACATGTGTTCT
>LIUJ01000099.1 GCA_001462255.1 Fibrobacteria bacterium GUT77
TTGTGCGATGAAGCTACCTCCGCGCTGGATCAGCAGACCACCGATTCCATTCTGCGACTGCTTATGGAACTAAACCGCAAGCTAAACCTTACCATCGTGATTGTCACCCATGAGCTTCATGTTGTGAAAGAAATTTGCAACAAAGTCGCCGTAATGGAAAACGGTCTTATTGTGGAACGCGGAGACACTTATGAGGTATTTTCCAACCCAAAGGCGGAAATTACAAAAAATTTCATGGCGTCGCTTTTCAAAGTTAACGCAATAGAAAAACTTATGACGCGGCTTGACCGAAATAAAATCTTCAGAGCAGGCGGCAGACTTGTTCATTTGATGTTTACAGGAGAAAGCGGGTATGTGGCATATATATCGCTTATTATAAAAAAGTATGACTTGGAAGTCAGCGTGCTATACGGCGGTATTGAGCAAATACAGTCAGGTTTGATCGGCAGCCTGTTTGTAGCAGTTCATGGCGAAGAAACGCAAATGAAACAAGCTTTGGATTTTCTGAAAGACGAAGGCGTAGGCGTCAATGTTTTGTATGAGGAATTTGAGGAAAGGAGGCTTAAAGCTGTATGAAATTTATCTCTTCGTTAATTCCAAACGTAATTTATCTGAGCGCGGATTTATTCGACTCAATTTGGCAAACAGCCGTCATGGTGGGTATTTCAGGGATTCTCGGCTTATTTACCGGGATGATTCTGGGAACCGTATTGGTTGTTACCGCAAAGGGAGGTCTGTATGAAAACGACCTTTTCAACAATATTTTAGGTAAAATCATAAACACTGTCCGTTCTATCCCTTTTATAATCCTGATCGCTCTGCTTGTTCCATTCACTCGTTTTATCGTCGGTACTTCTATCGGCGTAACTGGCGCGATTGTTCCAATGACTTTGGGAATCATCCCGTTTATCGCGCGAATGGTCGAGCAGACTATTCTGGAGGTTGACAAGGGAGTTGTCGAGGCGGCGCGGGCAATGGGCATATCAAGGCCGCAAATCATGATCCATGTGCTGTTGCGGGAAAGCCTTCCGGGGCTTCTTCGCACCACCGTGACTAGCGTGATCAGCCTGATTGGGCTTTCCGCGATGGCGGGAACAGTCGGAGGCGGCGGTATCGGCAGTTTTGCAATTCGATACGGATACGCGCGTTACATGAATGATGTCACCGTCGTTACGGTATTAATCCTCTTGCTGATTGTTAATGTCATTCAAGGGATTGGAAATAAAGCAGCCCTTAAATTGACGCACTAAACGGCGTCAAATAAAAATAAATTTGGGGAAGGAGAAATTAAAATGAAAACATCGAGACAACGCATTGCAAAAAGGTTTATCGTCGCGCTTATGGCAATAGCCGTAATGGGTACGCTGGTAACGGCTTGCAACGCCTCGAAGAAAAATCAGGCGGAGATTACGGTAACAGTGGGAACCACTTCTGATGACCCGACAATTTGGGACGCGGTTCAAGCGGAACTGGATGCCAAAGGAGAAAAAATTAAAATCAAAATTGTCAATCTGGCAGGCGCAACGCCGAATGTTAACCTTGCCGAGGGCGAGATTGATCTTAACGCTTTCCAGCATTACGCGTACTTTAATAAGAATAAAGAGGATTTGAGGCTGGATTTGACCGCTATCGGCGAAACGCTTATTGTCCCGCTGAACCTATTTTCTAAAAAGTATAAATCTTTAGACAACCTGCCGGATAAAGCCAAGATCGCCCTGCCGGACGATCCCACCAATCAAGGACGCGCTCTTAGCGTATTGAAAAACGCCGGACTTATTAAATTAAGTCCGGACGCGGGATACAACGCTCTGCTCAGAGATATTATCAGCAATCCTAAAGAACTTTCGTTTGTTGAAATGACCGGCGCTCAGCTTCCGCGGGTACTTGATGATGTGGATGCCGCCATCATCAATTGCGGTTATGCTACGGACGCGGGATTGGATCCTGTGAACGATCCGATCTATAAAGATAAAATTGACCTGAAGAATCCGGAGCAGCAGCCGTTTATCAACATTATCGCCGCCAGAACCGCGGACAAGGATAACGAAACTTATAAAAAGGTCGTGGAAGCTTACCATACCCAACAGGTGGCCGACGCTATCGCGAAGGTTTATAAGAAGGCGGCGATTCCCGCGTTTAATATTCGCTAAGGGAGTATATAAGTTTTGGCGACAGATAATATTTATCAGGAAGCGTTGAATTGCCAACAGGAAACAATCGCGTTACGCCGATGGTTTCACGCCCATCCTGAATCGAGTTTTCAAGAGCGTTTGACCGCTAAAAAAATACGCGAGGAACTTGCCACGCTGGGCGTCGAATACGCCGAGGCGGGTGAAACAGGCACGGTTGGCGTTATTCACGGTAATGCCCCTGAGCCGGTAATTGGTTTGCGGGCGGATATTGACGCGCTAAAGATTACGGAGGAGACGGGGGCGGAATACAGCTCTCTGTATCCAGGGATGATGCATGCCTGCGGACACGATGCCCACACTGCCGCGCTGTTGACAGCGGCGAAACTGTTAAATCTGCGTAAATCGCAATTGAATGGCACGGTAAAACTGATTTTCCAGCCTGCGGAAGAAATAGGACTCGGAGCAGAAGCGGTTATCTCCACGGGACTCCTGAACGATGTGAACGCCTTTTTCGGTATTCATGTACGCGCAGGAATGCCTGTGGGTACGGTCGCCGTACAGGACGGGCCGGTTATGGCAGGCGCAAATACATTAAATATTGATGTTCATGGAAAAAGCGGACACGGCGGCCACCCCGACGAAGGAATTGACGCAATCGCGGCAGGGGCGGCGATTGTGGAGAACCTGCAGCATATCGTTTCACGCGAGCTGCCGCCGAATGAGGCAGCAGTTATTTCCGTCTGCCAGTTTCACGCCGGAACACGGGATAACATCATCGCCAATCATGCGCGGTTAAGCGGGACAGTGCGAGTCATTAGTGAGGAACGCCGCGTACTTATTGCCGACGCTATACGGCGGGTAGTTGACGGAGTCAGCGCGGCGCACCGTGTGGAATCGCGGGTAAAGTGCGAATACGCTACGCCCATACTGCTCAATTCCCCGGAGTTGACTCAAACGGTATTGGCGGCTACTGAGGAAATATTACTGAAGGATGCAGTAAAGGCAGTAGAGCTTAAAATGGGTACGGAAGATTTCAGCAGGTACCGGAAAATTGCGCCGGTGTTTTTCGTCTTTGCGGGTTCTGGCGGAGCATATGACCATCATCATGAGAAATTCGACGTTGATGAAAACGTACTGCCAATCTGCGCCGCGCTGCATACAGAGTTCGCCA
>LIUJ01000100.1:0-4059 GCA_001462255.1 Fibrobacteria bacterium GUT77
TTAACGTTTTCCCTTTCAGGGGGGAGCGTGTGTCGCAGACACATCTTACGCCCCCCTGAAAAGGAAAACTATAACACACATGCGCCGCTACCGCGTCGCCTAAGTCAACGTCAAAATCAATTATACTTCCTCGCGACCCTCTCCCTCGTCTCCTTGTCGACGCCCATAATCGCATCAACAGAATCGGCCTTTATCGAGCGATGTTCGTTCATTACTTCGTCTATGATTTTCGCTATTTCCGTGAAGGCTATCCTTTTGCTTAAAAATAATTCAACGGCTACCTCGTTTGCCGCGTTTATCGCGGCGGGGGTTGTGCCGCCGTTTTTTCCGGCTTCCACACATATTCTAAGACACGGGAATTTGTCGGTGTCCGGCTCAAAAAATTCCAAATTGCCGATGTCGGATAAATTGAGGCGTTTGCCGTTTATCGGTAATCGTTGCGGCCACGATAGGGCGTACCGTATCGGTAGTTCCATATCGGGGAGGCCTAATTGCGCCATAACGGCGCCGTCTTGAAATTCCACTAACGAGTGAACTATGGACTGCGGGTGTACGCAGACGCGCAAACGGTCGTAGGGAAGCGAGAATAGGTGGCGCGCCTCCATTACCTCAAAACCCTTGTTCATCAGCGTCGCGGAATCTATCGTGATCTTTTTTCCCATAGACCACGTCGGGTGGCTCAACGCTTTTTCCGGAGTAACGTCGGCGAGGTTTTTCGCCGGCAAATTTCGGAACGGCCCGCCGGATGCCGTTATTATTATCGACTCGACCTCGCTAAGGCTGCCGTTAGCCGGAAGGCACTGCAGTATGGCGCTGTGTTCGCTGTCCACCGGCAGTATGTCGGGAATAATCGGGGCGGATGTTAATGACGATTCGCCTGCGCCCGCGCGTTTTTTTTGATTCTTGTCGATTATGGCCCCTATATATTCCCCGCCGATAACGAGACTCTCCTTGTTGGCGAGGGCTACACGCTTGCCTCGCTTTAACGCGGCTACGGTCGGTTTGAAACCTACGGCGCCTACCAGCGCGTTCAAAAGAATGTCGTAGTCGGTTTCGTTGACAAGGCGGTCAAGTCCGTCGCCGCCGCAGCAGACTTCTATTTTGCCGCCGAATGAATCTTTAATCGTACCCGCGTGTTTCTTGTCTGTTATGTAGACCGACTGCGGGGAAAATTCCCTTATTTGATCAATCAACAAGTCAACGTTGCTTCCGGCGGCCAAGCCGGACACGGAAAAGCGGTCGCGAAAGCGCCGAACGCAGTTGCAGGTACTGCGACCTATCGAGCCGGTTGAGCCTAATATCAATAATTTTTTGGTATCGTTGTTATCGTTACGCACGTCTTTCACGCGGATTGGTCTCCTAATCAAAATCAAATACGGATTATGTGGTCCATTTGATGAATAGCCACGCGAATAGGTACAGTACGGGCGCGGTGAAGAACAGACTGTCGAAACGGTCTAAGATTCCGCCGTGTCCGGGTATGATGTGCGACGCGTCTTTTACGTGAAAATAGCGCTTTATAAGCGACGCCAACAGGTCGCCGACTTGCGCCGTTACGCCTATCAGGGCGCCTAAGATCGGGCCCAGCATCATCGGGTACCTGGGGTTCCTTACAAACATCCAACCTATAGACATTACCGCTACCGCGGCTACCAGTCCGGCTACGCTACCCTCTATCGTTTTGTTCGGGCTTATGGCGGAGAAGTGGTGTTTGCCGACCGTCGAACCCACGAAGTAAGCCGCCGAGTCGCACATAAACGTCGCGGTTATTATTATCACAATGTCGAGATACCCGAAATTCCAATATTTCAGTCCTTTTAAGAAGATCAGCTCGTTGTTGAAGAGGCTTTGCACAGGGACGCGGTAAAGATTTATCAGGCAGGCGGCGGCGATGCTCAAAAAGATTGTTCCGCAAAAGAATAGACTCATGCGCTTCCAACGTCCGAATTGCGCGTCTTTCCCGAAGCAAAACGCCTCAAAAGCGGCTATTACCAACAGCGCGCCGTTTGAGAGCGTGTTCGGGAGCGGGTGACCGTTGATGAGGTCGGCGACGTTTATCAAAAGTATCCACACGTATCCCAGCCAAAAGGCGTTTATCTTGTTGGCGGCGCTTAACATCTTCATGTACTCGTACGCCCCGAGAAGCACTACGGTAAGCGCCAACACCTGCCCCGGATATATTGCCGGTACGCTTTCGGCGGGGATCCCGAACAACCTGAGCGCGAAAGCCGAAAGCGATAGCCGCGAAGTGAGAATTACAAGCGCCACCGGAATGGCCACTCCGGCGAAAGCAAGGCGTTTTTTAAGGTTGGCTTTGTTTATCATTCCTTGACCTTTCCAAAGCGTCGGTCGCGTGTGTTGAAGTCGTCTATCGCAACTATCAGTGCCGCCTTGTCAAAGTCCGGCCAAAGCGTGTCGGTAATGTATAGTTCCGCGTAGGCGGCTTGCCACAGTAAAAAATTGCTTATGCGCCGGTCGCCCCCGGTGCGGATGATGAGCTCCGGGTCGGGTATGCCCCGCGTGTACATATACCCGCCGAACGCGCTTTCGTCGAGCGTGTCGATAATCCCGGGATTCGTAAGCGCCTCTCTCGCGAAGACTTTGGCGGCGTTCACTATTTCCGAGCGTCCGCCGTAGCTTATGGCTAATATAAGCGTTAGCCCCGTGTTGCCGCCCGTCTCCTCAATTCCCGCCAAAAGCGCCGCCCGCGTCTTGGGGGGTAGCTTGTCTAAAGACCCTATGGCCATGAGGCGTACGTTGTTTTCGTTTAGGCTTCTTATCTCGCGCCGCGTCATCTCCACGAGCAAATCCATCAGCATGGAGACCTCTACGGCCGGGCGTCCCCAATTTTCGGCGGAAAAGACGTAAACGGTCAGGTAAGAGACCCCAAGCTCCCCGCAGGCCCGCACAATCTCTCGCGTGGCGTCCGTCCCCGCCCGATGCCCCGCCGTGCGCGGCAACCCCCGCCCGCGAGCCCAACGTCCGTTGCCGTCCATGATTATTCCGATATGTTCGGGAATGTTTGTGCCTGTAGACAAAGGGCGCGATCCTTTTTATCTTTTTATGAAAATAGAGAAAATACCCCCAACTGGATTCGAACCAGTGACCCTCTGCTTAGAAGGCAGATGCTCTATCCAACTGAGCTATGGGGGCTTCAACCTATAAAATTAATTAAACGCGCGTGAAAAAACAAGACTTTATTGATAAAAAAACGCAACCACCCCATTCCGCAACAACCCCCGTCAAAAAAAAGATTTGGATTTCGGCGCGGAAAACAGTATATTTATACGATGGGGGAAAAAAAGCGCTGGAAAGGTGGAGATTATGAGATGGTACGTTAAGCGGTTACAAGAAGATGAAAACCGCATCTTCATTGCCTATAGTTATGAAAAGAACAGTTTATGCGACGGTGTATTGGAGTATAGCAAAAATGAGCGGGGTATTACAATCGAAAAAATGTCGGAAGGTGCGGATGAATTTGCCACAAAGTGGCTATTCAGCCATATTCACGGATTGTTGAGGAAAAACCGTTTGACCGAAGAAAAACAGTGTATTTGTATAGGATGAAGTTATTACAAAAATGGCTAAAATAATCGACGAAGTCTCGCGCACTTTCTCCGAGTACCTGCTGATCCCGCGCCTCTCCCGCGCCGCGCATCAGGTGGGCAACGTCTCTTTGCGCACGCCGGTCGTACGCTTCAAATTAGGGACGGAAGAATCGCGCTTCTACCTCAACATACCCTTCGTCTCCGCGAGCATGCAGTCCGTCTCCGGCCCCGACATGGCCATCGCCCTGGCGCGGCTCGGCGGGCTCGCCTTCATCTATTGCTCCCAAACCGTAGAGGCGCAGGCCGCCATGGTCGCCAAGGTCAAAGCCCACAAAGCCGGCTTCGTCCCGTCCGACTCCAACCTCCGCCCCGACGACACCCTCGCCGACGCCGTCGCCCTCCGCAAACGCACCGGGCACTCCACCATCCCCATAACCGAAGACGGCACCGGAAACGGCCTCTTCTTAGGGATTCTCACCGAAAAAGACTACTGGGAGTTCGACGACGACCT
>LIUJ01000100.1:4079-4265 GCA_001462255.1 Fibrobacteria bacterium GUT77
AAGGTCAAAGCCCACAAAGCCGGCTTCGTCCCCTCCGACTCCAACCTCCGCCCCGATAACACCCTCGCCGACGCCGTCGCTCTCCGCAAGCGCACCGGGCACTCCACCATACCCATAACCGAAGACGGTAGCGGAAACGGTCTCTTCTTAGGAATCCTCACAGAAAAAGACTACTGGGAGTTCGAC
>LIUJ01000100.1:4340-4848 GCA_001462255.1 Fibrobacteria bacterium GUT77
CCCAACGAGCTCTTGGACAAACAAAAACGCTTCGCCGTAGGCGCGGCGGTAAACACGCACGACTACAAAGAACGCGTGCCGGCGCTCGTGGAAGCCGGGGCGGACGCGCTCTGCATAGACGCCTCCGACGGCTACTCGGAATTCCAACGCGACGCAGCCCTGTGGATAAGGAAACAATACGGCGACGCCGTAGCCATAGGCGGCGGCAACATCGTCCACGGCGACGCCTTCAGATACCTCGCCGAAGAGGCAAAACTCGACTTCGTAAAAGTGGGCATAGGCGGCGGGTCTATATGCATCACCAGGGAACAAAAAGGCATCGGTCGCGGCCAAGCCTCCGCGCTAATGGCCGTAGCCGCCGAACGCGACAAATACTACTCCGAATCCGGCACCTACGTCCCCATCTGCTCCGACGGCGGACTCTCCAACGACACCCAAATAATCATAGCCTTAGCCATGGGCGCCGACTTCGTAATGATGGGCAGATACTTCGCCATGACCAACGAAA
>LIUJ01000101.1:0-12260 GCA_001462255.1 Fibrobacteria bacterium GUT77
CGTCACACCCTTGGCAAGCGGCGTGTTCTGCGAGGAAGAGTACTTTATCGCCTTTTCGTACTCACCTGCTTTCAAATACTTCGATACCCCGTTCATAAACGTACCGCTACCCGAACCGCACTTCACAAAGAGGTACCACAACCTCTCAACTATCAAACCCATTCCGCCGAAAAACAAAAACAGAATGATCCACATACACCAGCTACCGCTCGTAAGAAAGCCGTCTAACACGAACTTGTAAAGCTGCATTTTGAAACTCCTTTCACTTAATGATAAAGTGACGTTTGGTTGTTATTGTTAAAAAACTCCGCTTATCCGGGTTGCCCCAACGTTAAAAACCCTCCTATATAAAATTATATCATACCACAACCGATAATGCACTATATTTTACAAATTTTTTTTGTACGACACAACCGTACCGTCAAGACCCCGATTTTGCCTTCAAATCGCTTACTTTTTGCTCCTCAAGAGCAATATTCCTTTCCGCCTCCATCTGTATACGGTTCAACTGCTTGATCTTCTCGTCCACGCTGATGTCCCTCTTAACGATATCGTCGATACGACGCATCCCGCGGTCAAACTCGGGATCGCGGCCCTTCGGCGCGATCTCCCTACCCTCGGCGTCGTACTGCTTGGGTATTTCTTTGGGCTTCCACTCAACAATCTGAACGTCTTTCCACTCCGATTCGGGATTGATTACGGCAAGACGCTCACGGATACGGTCAATCCACGGACTGTTCGCGATACCTATCTCCTTAGCCAGTTTCATACCGTTTTCGTACACGGGCATCGCGGCATCCTGCGCCTTCAGATAACGCTCCTCAAGCTCCATCACGTAAAACTCCCGCTCCTCCCCGGTCAGCTGCTTGGGCACCGGCGCGTTCTTGAAGAGGAGACCGACCTGTTCCAATATGTCGCCCTTCTTAAAAGCCATCTCCATCATCGCCTGCATAGACATCTCTATGTACTCGCCCTTCAAGTTCTGCTCCTTCGCCCACGCGATGTTTTGACCGAAATACTCCATGGCCTTGTCGTAATACTTGTCAAGACTCGACAATACCTTGATCTTACCGCCCATCTGCTCCTCGGCGTTACCGAACAACGTTTGATTGGCAACGGCCTCCGCCATATCGTAGAAACCCTTACCGATCATATACGTGGCCCTCATCGTCCACTCCTCCACCCCAAGCTCAATGGCCTTGGCAAAGTACTTCGCCGGATCCTCAAGCGCCTTAGTCTTCGTCTTCACCACGCCGACCATCTCTTTCTCGTTCTTCGCGGTCAGCTTTATATCCTCAAACTTTTTATAGTATATCTCGCCAACCCTAAAATAAGCCTCCGCAACGTTGGCTACGTCTATATCGCTCGTCTTGCTGTACTGCTCGTATACCTTTATGGCCTTGTTGTAGTTGGTCTCGGACTCCTTGTAATTTTGCATATTGAAATACGCGTTCCCCGCCTTAACAAGCGCCTGTACCTGCTTATAACGGTCGGCGGTGTACTTATCGGCATAATCGGAGAACGAGTTGGCCATCTTACCGAACTCCTCCAACTTTTCGTAGCACAAGCCTATCGAAAAGAACGCCTCGGAGGCAAACTCGCTACTCGGGTAGCGGCTGGCCATCGTCTCGTACACGTTGATGGCGTTGTGGTAGTGCTTGCCCTTCTCAAAGATAAGACCCGCGTTATAAAGCGCCTGCGGCGTCTTGGGATCGTTCGCGTACCGCTCATAAATAAGCTCAAACATCTTACCGGCCATATCGTACTGACCCATCTTTTGGTAACACTCCGAAGCCGACGACAAGCTCGGTATGGCAAACTCCGCCTTAGGTATTTGGTTCGCCGCGGTCAGATAAACTTGCGCCGCGCGGTCGTTCTTGCCGTTCTTCTTATAATTCTCGGCGGCTCGTATAAACGAACTCTCCCGCAACGACCCCTTGGGGAACCTATCCGTCAACTGCTCGAATATGGCGGCCGCCTTATCGTAATCCTTCATCTCCTCATAGCACACACCCGCCTCAAACCACCCCTTTTCGGCGACCTTGCCCTCACGAAACTCACCCACAATGGCTTGGAACGCGGCGGCCGCGCCGGCGAGGTTACCGGATTTTTTCATATTCTCGGCGTTACGGTACATAGCGCCGGCGGCAAGCTCGTTGATCTCTTCGTAATCTTTCGTGTCACGCGGAGTTCTCGACAACAGCGTCTTAAAGGTTTGCATCGCCAAATCAAATTGATTGTTGCTCGAATAGCTGGTACCAAGCATACGAGCGGCGTTATTGGCAATCTTCGCGTTCGGGTACTGATCCACAACCATCTTAAACGCCGTTACGGCCTCCCCGAAATTCTTTCCGCCGAAGTGAATATTACCCGCCAAATACAACGCGTCGGCGGCATTTTGGCTCTGCGGGAAACGCCGCTGGAACACCATACAGTAATCAAGCAACTTTTTGGTGGAGGGCAACCCGTAAGACTTATCCTCACTTATCCCCTCCTTGGCCATCTCCTTCTTACGACACATATCCAAAGCCACGATAACGTTGTATCCGGCGTCTTCTTGAGAAATGGATATCGGGTTTGTCTTGTCGCCCTTAGACGCCTTCAACTTCTCAAGCTCCTCGGCTTCCATACCCAAGGTATCAACGTCATTGACATAAGCCGGATACTTTGACACGTCCTCCTCGGCCACAAACCTATAGTTGTCGGCGGCCTTTTCGCATTCACCCATATTGTTGTATATTTCCGCCACATTGTATTTGTACTCAAACACCCGCCACTTGTCGTCCGGGAACTTGGCAAAAAATTCGTTGTAGCGCTTCATCGCTTTATCGTAAGAGGCCTTGTCCTTCTTTTTTTGACCTTCGCCGTGGTAGTAGAGAGCAATATCCCCAAGCGCTCTACGAACGCTTCCCTTGGCGATATCTATAACCTTCCGCTCCTTAGAGTTTGCCGTATACCATTTACTACCCTCCCCATAGTCGTCAACAAGGCTTTCACGTTCTTTGTTGGCCTTCTCATACTCCTTTTTAACCACATAACACTCAATAAGGCGATGCCGGGCAAGCGGAGCCTCTTTATACATGGGATACTTCTTAAGCGCGCCCTCAAGCGCCAAAATCGCGGCGTCCCATTGGCCGTGGTCGCGGTTTTTAGCGCCAACCATATAGATTACCTGCGGTTCGTAGGATTTGCCGGAATTTTTCTTAAAGAACTTTATGGCCTCATCCACGCCGTTGGGCATATCGGAGAAGGAGATCGCCATATACTCAAGCGCCATTTCGCGAAACTCTTTCTTTTGGTATTTGTTGGCGTCGCACTGCTCGACGTAGTCGTTAAAATACTCAACCGCTTTGTCAAAATCACCGGTGTTGTAAGCGCACTCCGCCAAACGATAGTGGTTCATTTCCCAGGAAACAATGTCGATTTGATCCTTCTTAACCTTTTTGAAATGCTCGTATGCCTTATTGAAGTTGTTGTCCATAAACGCGAGCTCACCCAAGCGAAACTGCGCGGCGGACACGCGCGGGCTGTTCGGGAAACGTTGCGACAACTGCTCAAGAATAATGCGAGCCGTATCCAAATGTCCGGCCACAAGGTAATTTTGACTCATTTGGTAGTAGGCTTCCGGCAATTTGGGAAAGTTCGGATACTCCCTGGAGAGTTGCCAATACATTTTCAGCGACTTCGAGTAATCGGGAATAGGCGGCGCCGGCGGCGTACCGCGACCGGTGCGGTCGTACTGCTTCATAGCCTCCGCGTGTTGCTCCGATGCCTTGCCGAAATTGTCGCGCCCCTGGTCGTAATAAAGCGATCCGAGCGTATACATAACGTCGGCGCAACGATCGCTCTTTTTTACGGCGCAACCGTCCAAAAGCCTCTCATACTTCGTAATGATCGCCTCCAAATCGGCACCCTGAGGCCTATTGGCGTCCGCCGCTTTCATCCGATTGGCTTGTTCCTGCTGCTTTTTCTGCTCAAGCGCCCGGATCTGAGCCTCAATCTCCTCCTTAGTCTTCTTCTTTTGCGCAAACGCGGGAAGCGCCGCCCCACAGAACAACACGCCTATAACGGCGGCCATCAAAACTGCCTTAAATCTCAACCCAAAGCCTTTCCTCATAACAACTTCTCCTTTTTTGGCATATTTTTTTAACATATTCTTTGCTTTTAACCGAAACATTCGCTCACCGCCCCACCGTTACTCGGATTCCTCCAACTGCTTTCTCAACTTCTCTATCTCCGCGTCTATCTTGCCCTCCGCCCCGGCGCCTTTCTGCATTTCCTTCACCGCCCTACTACTGTTAATCAACCTCGTCGCCTTAGCCAACGCGAAAGTCGCGTCCTCTATAATTCGCTCCTTGCTCATAAAGAAATTTCTGTGCGATTTCTCCAACATCCTATAGTCAAAAAATTCTTTATGCTCCTTGGCAAACCTCTCGTACCCCTTCTGCAACTCAGGCCTTTCCTCAACGGAACGCGGCGTGGGTTTCCTCATCGCGTTCTTCTTGATCTTGTCGGCCGTAGGCGCGAAAGCCTCCATTTCGCTATCGTACTGCACCTTACGCGTCGCTACATCCTCGCTTGTAAGAAATTTTCCGTTTGCCGTCTCCAAACACTTCTCAAAAATCGGAACAGCGCCCTCATAACGCCTCTGTTGCATAAGCGTATAACCCCTAACCAAGTGCGCCTCCGGAACGAACGGCGACTTGGGATGCATTGAGATTATCTTGTCAGCCTTTTGAAAAGCGAGTTGCGGCTGGCCGGCTTTAATCCACGCCCACGCCGTACCCAAAAGAGCTTCGTCTCCAAACGGGGACGCGCCCTCGGGAACCATACTGTAAGCCTCCACCGCTTCACGCAACCTACCCTTGCCGTCCGCGCCCTGCGATTCATAGTATATGTGCCCCAACTTCACCGCGGCGGCGTTCTGCAAGAAGTCGTCAGCCTTTTTTGACGTGGTGTCCTCCACTATGCGACGCAAATTCTGTATGGCGACCTGCTCCCTATCGGCATGGTAGTTTATAACCGAGAGCGTGTATAGGGCATACAGATACGACCTGTCGGTGGGCTTCACCTTCTCAAAGTGCTCTTTGGCCGCCTCCTCGTTACCGCGGGCAAACTCTATCTCGCCGGCAAGATACTCCGCCTCACCTACAATTTCGCTCTCAGGATAGAGATTTATAATGAACGAGTGATTCCTCATAGCCTCTTCGTAATTGTCCTCACGATAGTCTAAACTCATTATGCCGTAGAGATAGTTGGCGCGCATATCGGAGGTCGTATACTCCTCAAGCGCGTCCTTAAACACCTCGCGGGCGGTATTGTTCATATACAACTCTTTGTAACAATCACCCATATAATAGACGGCCTTGTCGTTGAGGAAGAACGTAGGGTAGAGCGACATCAACTTACCGTACGCAAACGACGCCTCCCAATACTTGCCGGCCGTATACAACCGCATAGCCTGCTGGTAGACATCCATGGGAGCCACTACCAACTTGTCGTAGAGTCTCTTGGACTCCTTTTGCTCGCGCGTCCGGCCAAAATCCGCCGAGGCGCGTAACATCATAACAAGCCCGCGCTCATCGTCCATACTCGCGGAGTTTTCCAAGAAGCTGTAGCCGAAGTTGTAGTCGATATTGAGGTAATTGATCATCTCCGGTAACGGGTAAAGGAAATTGTAGTTGAAACCCAAGTAGGGTATGTTATTGTTGGTCCACCCGCCTTTGAACCATATCTGCGGTATGAACATATATTTGACGTGCAATCCCCAGCGCACAGCGGTCGGGAACATACCGGCGATATCCTTTGCGTTCGGAACACTGCTGACGTCGCCGGACATAATGGCCTTCCTAAACTCATTCCACGGCAGAGCGGCGAAAATATCCCTAAACGCGTTGTCTATCAATATTTCGAAGCTCGCCACCAAATTGTCGTTGAGCCCGCTGTAACGCACGCCCATACGAGCGCGTGACACCGTGATGAGATCGGTGGGCGTTACCGTAAAATTAGGATTACCCTCCAAATCAAACTCCCACGGCGTCTGTGTAGGCAGGATGTCTTGAGCGTTTAGGCTTATGCCTATATCGCCGTACTGGTAGTGGTCAAGCGGGTTTATGTAAACGCCTACGTCAAGCCCGGGTACCTTGGAAACGGCGTTTGTACCGAACTGCGTCTGCGTGCGCAACTTTACGTTGCCGCCGAGCATAAGCCACGGAAACACCCGCACGCCGTAGTTACCAATCACCCACAAATCTTGGTAAGACACCGTACCGGACTCATCCTCACTTTCGTTGTACTTAACCCTCTCCATGGAATTTCGGGCGTGGAGGACGGTAATCCCCACGGTGTGGTTCAGACGCACCGGATAGAAAAAACTGAAATCTTGGTATCCCATATTGCCGCGGTCAAGCCCCCAACGGTAAAACGCCATACTCGCGTGCATTTGGTTCACTCTGTATAGAAGCGCCGGATTGACGAGCGCCGAGGTCCAGCTGTTCAAATCCTGCGTAAAATCCGCTTGAAAGTAAGGCGCGTCGTAGCCGCCCTCACCGTCCTGCCCAACGGCAAGAACCGCGCCGAGCAATATGACGGCGGACACCACGCGGATTGAACAAACCGATCTCTTCGTTTTCATATATCCACAACCTCCACAATGTTATCACCGCACCGGGATAACCTCTATCCTTCTGTTAGCGGCCCGTCCATCCTCCGTACTATTAGACGCCACCGGCCGCTCCATACCGTAGCCGCGAGCGGTCATCCGATTTTTGGGGATGCCCTTGGAAACAAAATAGTTCAGCACCGTCCTCGCCCTCTTCATAGACAACGCCTTATTGGCATCCTCGTCGCCCATATTGTCCGTATGGCCGGCAATCTCTACCCGCAAATCGGTATAATAGGCCAAACTTTCGTAAACTTGGTCCAGCGCCGAGTACGACTCCGACGTAAGCTGATCGCTACCCTCCCAAAAATTTACGCCCTGCAACAGTATGGGCCCCGTAATAGGCGTCGGCGCACTACCGTAACTCGGCGCGGCATACGACGTTTCATTAGACTGCGACGACGAAGACGAGGACGACGGACCGAAGTATTGGTCCAACTCGCTGGACGCCTTCTCCTTCTCCGATAGGGGCGCCACGGCAACCACTTCCTCCGACAAACCTATGTCCGCCCCCTCCTCACCCTTGCCTTTGCACGGAGAACCCGACCTGACATTGTAGTTGTGGCGCGGGAAGCCGGCCCCCACAAACTGCGGATCGACGGATATATTTTGCTGGCGCGTAGTTTCGTTGTCCATATTGCCGCTGAACGGCAACCGGTTGGCGTAAATATCGTTACCCACGAGCCGCGATTTGAGCGCGTCCGGCCCGGCGAAAACCCCGTATTGTTTGTTGCCGTATATTATATTGTTGCGGATCAAAACCTCCGTACGGTTGGCGCAGAAGATACCGCTGTAGCCGTTTTCCATGATCACGTTGTGAGCTATGGAGGTACGCGTCCCGCGCACCGATTCGAGGAATATCCCCGTCCATTCGTTCCGGTAGACCACGTTATTGGTGATGTCGGGTAAAGAAACGAGGGCGTGGATGCCCGTACCCTTATTATCTATAATAACATTGTTCGTAATTACCGGTCTTGTGTTCTTGCACAGCACTCCCGTCCGCCCGTTGCGGATTGTAAAACCGGTAAGGACGGCCCCGTCCGCCCCGGTGACGGCCGGCCCACGACGACGCCCGTCGATGATCGTCGACTTTTTGTCCTGTCCCATCAGTACGACATCGTCGACCATGGCGACATTCTCGTAGTACACGCCGTTACGAACGTAGACCGTATCCCCCTCGGTAGCCTCGCCAAGCGCCGCCTGTATGGTTGGAAAGTCCTTGGGGACACTTATCCTTTTCTGCGCGGATGCGCAAACGATAGCCGCGGCAAGGAACAAACAAGCCGTCCACACCCGCCGTTTATTTGGAGATATAGTCATAAACACGCCGCCCCATCGATCTTTTCGTATCGGTTTTGACACAAACAAGTCGCTCGCCCCCCGCAACCCAAAGGGACAACCACACCTTATAAATCTAATAAACGCGCAACATTAAGTCAATAGCAAATTAAAAACACCCATAATTAATATTATCTTTTTTTTTGAAATATGCAACTTTTTTTTTATTTAATTGTTTTTTTATTTTTCGGAGGCGCTGACTATGCATTGATTTTGTGTCGATTCTTAGCCTTTAACTTAAAAAATTTTGACTTTTTACCCCCCAAAAGGTATTTTTTTAACAATGAAAAACCTAATACTACCGGTAACGGCAACTATCCTGATCGTTTTGGCGATCCCGGCTCCAACCGCCGCCGCCGACTTCGGCAAGAACAAAGTCCAATACCAACGCTTGGAATGGCGCTACCTTAAAGCCCCCCGTTATACATTATATTGTCACCAAGACCAAGGCGATCTCCCGGAGCTATCCTACGTCTGGCTCGACGACGTCTACCGCGACTTAAGCCTCCGCTTCCGTTTCCGCCACTCTACCCCGGTCCCGGTCGTCCTCTACGAGTCGCCGGCGCTCTTTGAGCAAACAAACATCATTACCGAGCTCCTCCCGGAGGAGGTCGGCGGGTTCACGGAGATATTTAAGAACCGCGTGGTCATCCCGCACAACGGGTCGCTCGCCGACCTGCGGCACGTACTCCACCACGAGTTCGTCCACGCCTTCATCTTCGGTATGATCTACGGCGGCAGTCCCCTACGTGCCGCCGGTGCGCAGGTGCCGCTTTGGTTCAACGAGGGGCTCGCCGAACTGCTCTCCTCCGGTTGGGAGCGTCAAGCGGATATGTTCATGCTCGATAGGATGCTGACCTCAACCGTCCCGCCGCCCTCTCCGGCGCTCGACGGGTACTTAGCCTATAAAGGCGGTCAATCCTTCCTGTACTACCTCCACAGTACCGGCGGCGACAGTTTATTCAATAGAATGTTGGTGGAATTTAAGCTTACCCGCTCCGCTGAGGCCGCTATCGAGCGAATTTACGCCAAAAAAATTGAAGATCTCGGCAAGGACTGGCTAAGCGAGTTGCGCCGCGTCTACTGGCCGGAGGTCGGCCATCGCGTAAAACCGGAGGCGCAAGCCGCGTCACTAACCGCGAAAGCGCGTAGCCGCGCCAACGTACACCCAAGGATCTCGCCCGACGGCAAACGCATAGCCTTCTTCAGCGATAGGCACGACTACACGCGGATAATCATCACCGACACCGCCGGCAAGGAACTGCGCCGAATTGGCGGGGAACACGGCTTGGGTAGCTCCTTCGAGTCTTTCCGCCCCATGAACGGCGCGATTGCCTGGTCGCCCGACGGCAAGCAACTCGCTTTTATCGCCAAAAAGGGCGGAAAGGACGAGGTACGTATCGTCAACGCGGCAAACGGCAAACCCGCGCGCGCCATCCATCCGCCATTGTCGTCAATCGGCGGCCTTGACTGGTCAAAAGACGGAAAGTCGCTTACATTTACGGGAATATCCTACGGACAAACGGATTTATACCTATACGACCTGACCTCCGACGAGATTACGATTCTCGTTGACACCTACGAATCGAAAGATTCGCCGCGCTTTAGTCCAAACGGCAAAAAAATCATCTTCGCCGTGACGGATACCGTCGGGTTGAGTTCGGGACCGTTCTCCGGCGCGCGGAGGTCAACATCCAACATCGCCGTATACGACATAAGCGACGGCGCCTACTACCTGCTGACCGATACGGAATGGAACGATAAGCAACCCTCCTTTTCACCCGACGGGTCGCAGTTCGTCTTCGTCTCGGATAGAAACGGGGTTGACAACCTATATATAGATAGCGTAGACAATCCCGGAAGGCCGCGCCCGCTCACCGACTACACCGGCAAATGCGCAAACCCCGACTGGGCGGCGGATGGGTCGGCCATTGTATTCGACCTATTCATGAACCAGTCTTGGAATATTTGGAGGACGGCGAACCCCTTGGAAAAGACTTTGGGCGACACCGCCTTGACACCGACGGCGTGGGCGCGGCACGAGGCTGATCCGTCAATACCGTTCTTTAAGAAAACGCTTCGTGACAGTGTCGGCCTAAATAACGTCAAACCAAGCGCTATCGGCAACGACGCAACGGTAGTAGCGGAACGCGCCGCCGATACCGATAGTCCGAGCAATTCAAGCCGGCGGCGGGCCGGTAAGCGCGGTCGAACCAACGATTCGACGAGTATTCATAAAAAAACTTTTGCCGTCGACCCACCGAACGACTCGATACCGCAACCCGAACGCTACGCGTTGCGTTTCACACCCGACCTCGTGATCTTCGGCCTTGGCGTGAGCACCTACAGCGGCGCCTCCGGTCAGGCTTTAGCCGCTTTCAGCGACATAATGGGTAACCACCGCGTAACCCTTGCCGGCGACTTGCAAATAGACATCGACGATTACGCGCAGATATTCGCCTCCTACGAGTACCTCAAACACCGCGTCAACGTGGCGGTAGGCGGATTTTACTACAAATACTACAGCTACGACGGGTTCTTTAACCGTTACTTCCACGACTTGGAGACCGGCGGCATACTTGGGTTTAGCTATCCGTTCTCCGTCTTTTCACGCGCCGACCTCGGCTTTTTCGGCCGCTACATTCGGCGCGAATCACTGTCGGGCGACACAGCCGTTGAGTGGAACGCTCTCTCGGCGAGCCTCGGCTACTCTTTCGACAACATCCTTTGGGGGATAACGGGCCCGCTTACCGGTCTGCGCGCCGCCGCCGCCGTACAACTTGCCCCGCCGCTAACATTTACTAAAGAAGCGTACATATCCGGCGACATCGACATACGACACTACACGCATATCCTCAACCGTTACGTTTGGGCAAACCGTTTGCTCATAGGCGCTAGCGTCGGCTTAGGCGACAGCGCCCAAGCCGCGAGAAGGTATTTTTTAGGCGGCAATGAAAATTGGTTCAACTACGACGTTAACGTCGATAACTACAACAAAAGCCTAAACTACAGCTACTATTCAAGCATCGTCTCCCCCCTGCGCGGTTGGAATTACTTCGACGTAACCGGCGACAAGGTAATCCTGATAAACTCAGAATTTCGCTTCCCCTTCATACGCGAGGTATCAACGATTTGGCCTATACCCATGCAAATCCGTTACATAAACGGCGCCCTATTCATAGACGCCGGCTACGCTTGGGCCGATAACACGCTATTACCGCCGAAATTCGCGGGCGGCTACGGCTTCGGAATGCGGGCAAATCTGGGAATTTTCGTGCTACGCTACGACCGCGGCTGGCCCACCGACTTTAGAGGATTGTCACGCGGACCCATAAATTATTTTTCGTTGGGAGCGGAATTTTAAAAACTTTTACCGCGTCAATCGCCAGCCAAAGCCCGTCGCGCCGCCTCCGAGAAATAAACGCCGGAATCTTTTACCGTCCTCTTTCCGGTTTCAAAATCCACGTGCACCAATCCGAAACGATGCTTGTATCCTTGATTCCATTCAAAATTGTCCATCAGGCTCCAGTAGAAATAACCTATGTACGGGATACCGTCCGCTATCGCCCTATCAACTTGTTCTAAATGATCAATAATAAACTCCGTCCTCTGCGGATCGCGGACGCGCCCGTCCTTAGACACGCACTCGGTTACGCAAGTTCCGTTTTCCGTTATAACCAACGGCTTTTTATAACGTTCATAAAAGAACTTTCCTCCCCAGTAAAGCGCGTCGGGGGTAATCGCCCAATCATAGCTGTTCATTCTATATCCAATAGGATTCTGAACCAACTCCGGCCGCCCGTCCGCGCCCGCCTTAACGGTAGCCGCCGTGTATATATTAACACCGAAAAAATCCAACTCCTGTGAAATAACCGACATATCCTCATCGGTGAATTTCGGCGCGTCCTTGCCGTAAGCCTCAATCCCCTGCTTCGGATAGCTACCAAGATAGACCGGATCCAACCACCAAGCGCTGTTCCACAACGTAGACGAATCCACCTCAAACGTGGCGATCCTCGCGGCATCGACATCGCGAGGTTCCTCGCTCGCCGGACGACGCAACCAACCCACCGGCGCAAACCCCACCGAGGCGGCCTTATTCGCCCTATCCCTAATAACGGAAACGGCGCGACCGTGCGCCAATAGCAGGTTGTGACCGGCGGCAAGCGCCTCTCCAGTCGTCAACTTCAATCCGGGCGCGTGAACACCGGTCACCATTCCGTGGTTGATAACAACCTGCGGCTCGTTAATCGTCATCCAA
>LIUJ01000101.1:12451-59155 GCA_001462255.1 Fibrobacteria bacterium GUT77
CGCAAACCATTCCGGCGACTCCGGACTCATCCACCCCCCGCGACGCTGCAACGCCTGCGGAAGGTTCCAATGGTATAAGGTAACCCAGGGATCAACCCCCGCCGCGAGCAACGCGTCGATAAGCCTATCATAAAAATCCATACCCTTAGGGTTGACGGCGCCGACCCCTTCGGGAATAACACGCGGCCAAGCGATCTCCATCCGGTAGGCGTTGACCCCAAGACCGCTCATTATCTCAACGTCCTCACGGTAACGATGGTAATGGTCGCAAGCGACATCTCCGGTGTGCCCCTGCCAAACGGCGCCCGACCGCCGGCAAAACACGTCCCAAATCCCCTCGCCCTTACCGTCCTCAAACGCCGCGCCCTCCACCTGATAGGCGGCTGTGGCCGTGCCCCAAACAAAGTCTTTTGGAAATGTCATAACGTCGTTACCCCTTTCCGTTTCGCTTATTTTATCGTTTCATACAAAAAATCACGCAATCGCTTCGTGTCCTCAAATACATAATCACAGCAAGAGGCCAATTCTTCCTTAGTTCCCGACCCCCATAATACGCCTACGGCCGTAATGTTATTGTTCTTAGCCGCTATACAATCCGTTCTAACATCCCCTATACCGACAAACGACGATTTATCTCCGCCGGATTCGGCGATTAATTCGGCGAAAAGCTCAGATTTCGATCTTCGTTGCTCAATACGCGCGGCCTGCGCTTTTAGGGACGCCATTTTATACGTCCATCCCAATTTTTCTATAATGCGCCCGGCCGCCGGATTAGGCTTATTGGTAACGACGTAATGAACAAAGCTCGCAGCGTCAGAAATAATCTCCTCAATCCCGTCAAACGGATCCGTCATAGGAAAACCCGAATTATCGTACCGATCCCTATAATTGCGTACCACCTCGTTGATTTTTTCCATAGTAAGCGTTCCGTCCGGAAAAGCCTCCTTCAGTATAACGTCCAACGGCGGCCCTATCTTGAACGGCTTTATTTGGTCGCGAATATCCACACCCGCGTCCCACAGCGCAAGTTTAAGGTGATATAAAATCTCCGCTTGAGAATCAATAAGCGTGCCGTCCAAATCCCATATAATACGGATCATTATAGTATCCTAAATTTATAGCGATAAACTTCTTCAACGTCATCCTCGGACGCGCCGGTTGGGCAACACGCTTATTAACCGCTTTCCTTGCCGACGCCTTTACGGGTCTTTTTCGTTACCTTAACCGCCATAATATACCCCCAATTATTGTTCGTTATTAATGTTCTTAAACATCCCGCGCCCGTAAAGCACACTACGTAAAGATAATATACGGAAAAGATATTGTCAAATTTATTTGAGGGCGACGACCGAGAGCGAACACCCGGGTTTTGTATGTGCAACTTGGTTTATTGGTGTATACATCTTGGGGTAAAGATCAGTAACCAAGCCGGACCTAAGGTGGGACAACAACAAACAAAAAAGGGCGACCTCTTTTGGCCGCCCTCACATCTTTAAGTTAACGCCCGCTCAAACGAATCAACCCTTACCGGCGCTACCCAAAACATTCTCGTTTTTGTCGATCATCATCTTCACAAGTTCTTCCCTCGCCGGCCCAAGGTACTTCCTCGGATCAAACTCCGCGGGAGACTCTTTGAAGACTTTACGAATAATCGCGGTCAACACTAAGCGTCCGTCCGAATCAATGTTGATTTTGCAAACCGCCGACTTTGCGGCTTTGCGGAGTTGCTCGGAGGGGATACCGACCGCCGCTTTGAGGTGACCGCCGCACTCTTCTATGATCTTCACGTATTCGGGCAACACCGAACTCGAACCGTGGAGAACGATGGGAAAGCCGGGGATACGCTTTTCGATTTCTTCCAAAATGTCGAAGCGCAACGGGGGCGGAACAAGCACGCCGTCGGCATTCTTAGTGCACTGCTCCGGCTTAAATTTGAACGCGCCGTGCGAGGTACCTATGGAAATTGCGAGAGAGTCGACACCCGTCTTTTTGACGAAATCCTCAACCTGATCGGGCTGAGTGTAGATCGACTTTGCAGCAACAACGTCGTCTTCAATGCCGGAGAGAACGCCGAGCTCACCTTCAACCGTAACGTCGTACTTGTGTGCGTACTCTACTACCTTCTTCGTCAACGCGACGTTTTCATCGTAAGGATGGTGCGAACCGTCGATCATCACCGAGGAAAAGCCGCTCTCAATACACGAGACGCAGAGTTCGAAAGTGTCGCCGTGGTCGAGGTGCAACGCAACAGGCATTTTGAAACCCTGCTCGCGGGCCATGGCGACCGCGCCCTGGGCCATGTAGCGCAGAAGCGTCGCGTTAGCGTATTTACGAGCGCCGCTCGATACCTGCATAATCACGGGAGAGTTAGACTTTCCGCAAGCCGTGATTATAGACTGGATCTGCTCCATGTTGTTGAAGTTGTAAGCGGGAATGGCATAGTGCCCCTCAAACGCCTTCTTGAACATGTCCCTTGTGTTGACAAAACCAAGGTCTTTGTAGCTTACGGCCATGATACGCTCCTTTTCGGTTTGATGTTAAAACCCCTCATACCAAATCATATTAACCATGTTAACCACAAACCAAACAATATATTTATTCCGCCGCCCCCGCAGTTTGTGACTCTGCGGACACATTCGATTCTCCCGGTTTGGCTGATGTCGACGCAACCGATTTCGGTTTCACACTTTTCTTCTTAGCGCCGCCTTTCTTTCTTACTGCGTCGTTGTGTCCGCGACCCACGAGCTCTATGATGGCCATTGGAGCGCAATCGCCCTTGCGGTCTTCAGTCTTCAAAACTCGCGTATACCCGCCGTTTCGCTCTTTGTAACCCGGCGCGATATCATCAAACAACTTTTTGAGCACTACATTGTCGTTGATCCGGCAAGCGGCCAAACGCCTCGCGTGAAGATCGCCTTTTTTGCCGTAGGTAATCATACGCTCCACCACACCGCGCACCTCCTTGGCTTTGGCAAGCGTAGTGGTTACCCGCTCCTTGTCCAAAACAGACACGGCCAAATTGGAGAGCATCGCCCTACGATGGGACGCGCTACGGTTGAGCTTCCGACCCGATACCAAATGACGCATAATACAACCTTCTTTTTTATAGTTTGTATTGATATTTACAAAAAGTTCATCTCACCAACGCACAATTTCGGTCAAAAAACGCTACTCGCTTTCCCCCATGATCTTATCGACCTCCATTCCAAACGCCAAACCCATATTGGTAAGCACCGCGCTAAGCTCAACCAGCGACTTTCTGCCGAAATTTTTGTATTTAAGCATATCGGCTTCCTGATTTTTCACCAGGTCCGCAAGGTAAACGATGTTGGCCGCGCGCAAACAGTTGTTCGAACGCACCGACAACTCCAATTCATCAACTTTCATCTTCAACAATTGCTTGAGCTTCTCCGCTTTCTCATCGCGTACTTTCTCCTCAACCGGTAAGAAATCGCCCTCAATGTTGATGAGCACCTCAAGATGGTCGTATAACAACTTGGCCGCGTAACCCACGGCGTCTTCTACGGAAATACTACCGTCCGTCCAAATATCAAATATGATTTTGTCAAAGTCCGTACGCTGACCGACACGGGTGTTTTCCACCACGTAGTTGACCTTGGTGACCGGAGAGAAGATTGAGTCGATCGGGATCGTCCCCACCGGATCGTCGTCATTCTTGTTTTGCTCGGCGGCCACATACCCGCGCCCGTCCGTAACACGCATCTCAATATTGAGCTTAGCGTCTGAATTGATGGTCGCGATATGCAAATCCGGGTTTAATATTTCAACACCGGGATTCTTCTCTATGTCGGAGGCTTTCACGTCCCCCTTACCGGTAACCTCCAATCGAAGGGTTACGTCCTCATCCGCCAAAAGCTTGAGACGCAACTGCTTGATGTTCAGGATAATGTCCGTAACATCTTCCGATACACCCTCAAGCGTCGAATATTCGTGCGGCGCGCCGTCAATGCGTACCGACGCCACCGCGCCGCCCTGCAACGACGAAAGGAGTATCCGACGCAACGAATTCCCCACCGTATGACCCCACCCGCGCTCAAGCGGCTCTATGGTCACACGCGAATAGTTGGGGATACCTTCGGGATTGTCCAGCTTAATGCCCTTAGGCATCAATAAACTCTTCCATTTCATATCGTATCAGGTCTCCCCTTTGTTATCTGGAATACAATTCAACTACAAGCTGCTCTTGAATGTCGGACGGAATCGACGAACGCTCAGGCACCCTCACGACTTGTCCGGCCAACTTAACCTTATCAACAGTCAACCAATCCGGCGTCTCTTTCATAGCTTTCAGAGACGAGTGTATAAGCGCGAGGTTCGCGCTCTTCTGTTTAACTACAACCGAATCACCCGCTTTCAATCGGTAAGATGGAATGTTCACCTTCTTGCCGTTTACGGTAAAATGGTTGTGCAACACAAGCTGACGCGCGCTACTCCGAGACGGAGCAAAACCCAAACGGTAGACAACATTGTCGAGCCGCGTCTCCAAAAGACGAAGCAAATTCTCACCCGTCACGCCGCTCTGCCGCGAAGCAATCTCAAAGTAGAGGCTAAACTGCTTTTCGAGAACACCGTAGATCCTACGGATCTTCTGCTTCTCCCTCAACTGATTATTGTACTCCGTCGCGGAGCGCCTACGCTTGGTCGTGCGCATTCCGGGAGGAAAAGGCCTACGGTCCACGGCACACTTCTCGGAAGCGCACCGCTCGCCCTTCAGCATCAACTTGACACCCTCCCTGCGGCACTGACGGCACCGTGGGCCATGATAAACTGCCATTCGCAATCTCTCCTATCGGTCTTTATTGTTTCGAACGAATTTTATCGTCCTAAACGGTTTTCTTTCACCGGCCGCAAGCTTAGCCTTGACGTTGCTTGTGCTTGGGATTCTTCGAACAGATCACACGGACGATACCCTTGCGACGTATCACCTTGCACCCGTTACACATCGGTTTTACCGAAGCCCTAACTTTCACTTTTCACTCTCCTTGTATCTTAAAACACGCGTCGCCCAACGCCGCGTCACGCCAAAACCGTCGGTATCATATTATTTCGCCGGTGCCTTCTTTTTATTGGCAATAGTTTTACGCGGCCCCTTGCGCGTACGGCTGTTGGTACGCGTACGTTGCCCGCGACACGGTAACCCGCGCCTATGACGAAGCCCACGATAACACCCGATGTCCATCAAACGTTTGATGTTCATCCTAATGTCGGAACGAAGATTACCCTCCGTTTGGTACTCAGCGTCAATCACGCTACGAATGCGATTGAGCTCATCCTCGTTCATGTCCTTAACCTTCTTGTTCTCGTCTATCCCAACCTTAGCCAAAATAACGGACGCCGATGTCCGACCAATGCCGAACACATACGTCAGCGCGATAACGACACGCTTGTTATTCGGAATATCAACTCCAGCTACACGAGCCACACATAACCCCTTTTTTTATCGTTTATAACGAAACCTGCACAAATAACGCAACCAACCGGCATTACGAAATCAGACTCTACGCCTCTTGGGCGGTCTACACCCGTTATGCGGTACCGCCGTAAAATCCTTTATACACACAACCTTAAGCCCCGCCGCCGCAAGCGACCTAATAGCACTCTCCCGCCCGTTCCCGGCGCCGCGCAAGTGTACTTCAACCTTACGCACCCCGGCGTCAAACGCAGCTTTACCTACAACCTCAGCGGCCACACCGGCGGCGTAAGGAGTACTTTTACGCGATCCCTTGAAACCGGCCTTGCCCGGCGTATGCCACGCAACAACGTTTCCCTTTGTGTCGGTCACGTTTACTATAGTATTGTTGAATGTAGCCCGAACGTGAGCCACACCCTCCGCCGGCGCCTTTTTTTTGACCTTTTTCGCGCTTGAACTTGAAGCTTCTTTGTTCATCTAAAACCCTTTTTGTTTATGTATTGATCTTATAAAAAACAAAATCACCGTTTAAAGCACAACTTATTTATACCTATAAACAATACGGCCTCTCGACAAATCATAAGGTGAAAGCTCCACCAATACTTTATCTCCGGGCAATATCTTAATGTAATTCATCCGCATCTTCCCGGAAATATATGCCAAAACCTCATGCTTGTTCTCAAGCAACACCTTAAAGGCCGCATTGGGCAACGACTCCGTTATGGTGCCCTCTACTTGTATAGAATCGTTTTTTCCCATATTCTCCTATAAAAACCTATCTTCTCCCCCGCAAACTCCCCTTCTTCATAAAGCCCTCGTAATTACGTGCCTGCAGATGCGACTCCAACTGCTGCAACGTATCCAAGGCCACGCCAACCACAATCAAAATACTCGTGCCGCCGAAGTAAAAACCACCCCCGAACCCACGCATGATAAACATGGGCAACACGGATATAAGAGCCAAAAACACCGAACCGGGTAACGTAATCCTCGCAAGCACGTTCTCCAAAAACTCCGCCGTCTTTTTACCCGGACGAATACCCGGAATAAATCCGCCCTGCCGCTTCAAATTGTCGGCTATATCCACCGGATTAAAAACTATCGCGGTGTAAAAATAAGTAAAAAATATTATCAACAATCCAAAAAGAACCGAATATATCACCCCGTCGGGCCGAAACCAACGAAACAACTCGTCCATAAACGATGAATCCGTCCCCGCAAAACTTCTCACTATCATCCCCGGAAACGTCATAATGGACGACGCGAAAATTATGGGTATCACACCGGCCATATTCAAACGCAACGGCAATACCGTATTTTGCCCGGCATACATTTTTGCCCCCACAACTTTTTTAGGCGTCTGTATAGGTATACGCCTCATAGCCTGTGTCATTATCACAACCGCCACAGTAGCGGCCACAATTACGGCAATAATCGCGAGTGATTTGGCGATATGCATCCTATCGACCATAATTTGCTGAACCTCGCTAAGAATCTGATTCGGTATTCTCGCCACTATACCTATAAATATAAGCAACGATATACCGTTCCCAATCCCACGCGCCGTAATCTGTTCACCCAACCACATCGTTATCACCGTACCGGTGGTAAGCGACACAACCGTGGTAAACATAAACAAAAAACCCTTCATCTGCGGAATAACCGCCGATACGCCGTTATCCTGTATACTTGATATGAATATCGATATACCGGCAGCCTGAATCGCCCCAAAAATAACCGTTCCGTAACGGGTATACTGCGTTAACTTCTTACGTCCCTCCGCCCCCTCGCGTTGCAATTTGTGAAAATACGGAAAAATCGTTCCCATAAGTTGCAGTATGATAGACGCCGTAATATACGGCATTATACCGAGCGCGAATACCGTGAACCGACCGAAGTTACCGCCCACGAACATATCATATAATCCAAAAAGCCCGTCCATATTGGCCGACATAAAATTTTTGAGCACATCGGCGTTGACTCCCGGCGTAGGCACGTGCCCGCCAAGCCTATAGATGAAAACAATCGCGAGCGTGAAGAAGATCTTCTTCCTCAGCTCCGCGATCTTGAACATATTACGTACGGTTTCAAGCACGATTAAACGACCTCTGCTTTCCCTTTAGCCTTTTCTATCTTGTCTTTCGCCGACTTCGAATAAGCATTTACCCGAAACACCAGCGCCTTCGTTAATTCTCCGCCACCTAAAATCTTTACCGGTTTGTCCGCCTCATGTATAAGCCCCAACTTACGAAGCGCTTCAGCCGTAACTTCGGAACCGCCCAACTCGGCCTCCTCAAGTAATCCGACGTTCACTATTTGAAACTCTTTCTTAAACGGGCTATGAAAACCCACTTTCGGAATACGACGAGTGAGCGGCGTCTGACCGCCCTCAAAATAAAACTTTTGATAAGCGCCGCTACGCGCCTTGTCGCCGTTGCTCCCGTGACCGGCAGTCTTACCTTGCCCGCTGGCCGTGCCGCGTCCCAAACGCTTGGTATCACGGTGAGATCCGGGAGCCGGTTTCAAATTGTTCATTTTAAGCATCTTTATCCGCCTTTTCTCTTCTTATCAGCTTAAATTTCTTCCACGATTACCAAATGCCTAACGGCACCTATCATCCCACGAATCGTGGGATTGTCGTCATGCTCAACCGTGTGATTCAGTTTGTGAATACCCAAAGCCTTAATCGTCGCTTTTTGATTCTTTAAACGCCCGATTGTGCTTTTTACCTGAGTGATTCTTAATTTTTTTGCCATATCAACACACACCTTTTTTATTGATCACAAAATTTAATATTACCAACGCACATTTCGGTTCAACCTCGTCTCAACAACAAAACCCGCCTATTCTACGCTTCAACCGGAATCTGCCTCAACGCCCGAATCTGATCTTTAGTTTTTAACTGTCTCAAACCGTCTAACGTAGCTTTTACGACATTGTGAGCGTTGGTCGTTCCCAAACACTTCGTAAGAATGTTTCGAACACCCGCAAGCTCAAGCACGGCACGCGCCGGACCGCCGGCTATGACACCTGTACCCGGAGCAGCCGGTTTTAAAATGATCTTACCGGCCCCGAACCGACCCATCACATCATGCGGAATCGTACCGTCCACAACGCTGACCGTCACCATATTCTTCTTAGCGCTTTCGCCGGCCTTGCGTATGGCCTCCGTGACATCGTTCGCCTTACCCATACCGATACCCACGGTACCGCCACCGTCGCCCACCGCAACAAGCGCGTTGAAACCGAAACGACGACCGCCCTTGACCACCTTCGCCACACGGCTAACGGCGACAAGCCTCTCCGCAAACGGCGACTCTCCGCCGCCCGATACCAATTCTTCGTTACTCAAAGATACTACCCCTCCGTTATGTGAACAACCAAAAACGATCGTCCTTTATGAACCCACACCATAAATAACAACAAACATTCGACTTTTTAACGTCGGATCAAAAACTAAAATTCAAGCCCTTTGCCGCGCGCCGCTTCAGCCAACGCCTTTACACGACCGTGGTAAAGATACCCCTTTCTATCAAAAACAACCGACTTAACTCCCTTACCTATCGCCATCTCGGCCACCATCTCACCGACGATCTTGGAAACTTCCGTCTTGTTGAGCTTTTTTCCGGAAACCCGTTGCGCGAATTCCTTGCCCACACTACCCGCGTGAGCAACCGTCTTACCCTGCGTATCGTCGATAATCTGCGCGTAAATATGGCTGATACTGCGCCTTACACACAAACGCGGACGCTCGACCGTACCGCTAACCGACTTACGAACACGAGCGGCACGACGCGAACGCTCTAAACTTCTTCTCTTGGCACTGTTCATACTGCTGTGTACTCCTTTATACCCTTAATTATTATTTTTCACTCGTACATTTTTTACCTATACCGGCACTTAACCTCCACCGACTCTTTACGAACACGATAATCGTGCCACTACTTGCCGGCCGTCTTACCGGCCTTTCTGCGTACCTGCTCACCGGCGTAACGTATACCCTTACCCTTATACGGCTCCGGAGGACGAATACGACGAATATCGGCGGCGGCCTGACCGACCTTTTCCTTATCAATACCCTCCACAACAATCTTGTTCGGACCATCCGTTTTATAGTCCAAACCCGAACGCGCCTTAAAAAGAACCGTTTCCGACAATCCGGCGGCTATCAACAAATCCTTACCTTTCATCTCCGCCTTATACCCGACGCCCACTATCTCCAATTCGATCTTATAACCGGTCGTCACACCCATCACCATGTTGTTGATCAATACCCTGTAAAGACCCCACAACGCCTTGGTATTTTCCGCTTCAACCGCCGGAGTAAGCGTGATCGATCCGTCGGCAAACTCCACCTTAATCTCCGCCGGCACCTCTCTGCTCAGCGTTCCTTTACCACCCTTAATCTCTACCTTACGGCCACTGACCGTAACCGAGACACCGGCCGGAACCTTGACAGGCAATTTTCCTATGCGTGACACTTAACCGCTCCTTTATTATAATTTACCACAAAATCAATCAACGATTTTTTTACACCAAAACGCGCGCAACGCCCCCACTTAACCCACACTTATCTCACCAAATCAAACCGATAACTTCACCGCCCACATTCATCTTCCTGCAATCACCGTCCGTCATTACCCCCTTGGAAGTACTGACTATGGCGATACCCATCCCGCTTAACACCTTAGGCACCCCGGAAACACCGGAATACTTTTTGCGTCCCGGAGTCGACACACGCTTGAGCCCCTGAATGGCGTTGCGCATATTTTCATCGTACTTGAGGAGAATTTTGATCGTCCCCTGCTTATCGTCGGTAACGAAAGCGTACTTCGAGATAAAGTGATTCTCAAAAAGAATCCGCGTGATCTCTTTTTTGAGCTTGTTCGCAGGAACATCCACAGTACGCTTCCGAGCCTGTATAGCGTTCCTGATCCTGTTGAACATATCGGCAATCTGATCTGTTAACATCCTATACTACCCCTTATATTGTTTTAGATATTTTCCTTACCAACTGGCCTTGACAACACCGGGTATCTCCCCGCGCAAAGCCATCTCCCTGAAACAAAGCCTACAAAGCCCGAAATCACGGATAAACGCCCGCGGACGTCCGCAACGTTTGCAACGCGTATAAGCGCGCGCCTTAAACTTCGGTTTTTTTCTACTCTTCTCAATTAACGCCTTACGAGCCACTGTACCGCTCCTTTTTATTTAATGTTACCTCCTAAACGGCATCCCCAATTCCTCCAACAAACCCATACCTTCCTCATTATTTTCAGCCGTCGTGTTTATACAGATATCCATACCGGATATTTTAGCGATTTTATCACGATCGACCTCCAAAAACACTATCTGCTCCTTAATACCCATAGTATAATTCCCAAACCCGTCAAACGACTTGCGCGGCAAACCCCTAAAGTCACGGATACGCGGAATCGTTATCGCCACCAAGCGATCAAAAAACTCCCACATCCGCACCCCACGCAACGTGACTTTAGCGCCTATAGCAATGCCTTCGCGCAATTTAAAGTTTGAAATGGCCTTCTTAGCCCTTGTCACCACCGGTTTTTGACCGCTGATTTCACGCAAACAATTCACGGCCTCGTCTATGAGCTTTGCGTCCGCAGTCGCGCCGCCGACACCCATATTGATAACGATTTTGTCGAGACGCGGCACCTGATTGACGTTCTTGTAACCGAACCTCTTCATAAGCGCCGGAACGACCGTGCCCTTGTACTTTTCCCACATACGGGGCTTTTGTTTAGCATCCTTAGCCACTTATATCGTCTCCTTCGCCTTCTTGGAATACCTTACCCTACTCCCGTCCTCAAGCACCTTTACGCCCAAACGCGTAGGTTTGCCCGTTTTCGGACACTTGAGCATTACATTGGAGATATGAAGCGCCGCCTCCTTCTCCATAATGCCGCCCTGCTGATTTTTCAGGCTGGGTTTTGTGTGCCGCCTGACTATGTTTATACCCTCGACGATGACCCTGCCTTTTTCCGGAATAACCTTGAGGATCTTACCGCTCTTCCCCTTATACTCACCGGACAGTACCTCAACCACATCGTCTTTACGCAAACCTAATGACATACCTCTTCTCCTAACCTCTGATTATTACAATACTTCCGGCGCCAACGACACAATGCGCGTAAACTTTTTTTCACGCAACTCACGAGCAACCGGACCGAAGATACGCGTGCCCTTCGGCTCTCCCGCGTCGTTTATTATTACAGCCGCGTTGTCGCTGAAACGTATGTACGTTCCATCCTTGCGACCATATTCTTTGGCCGTACGAACAACAACCGCCTTGGCAACCGCCCCCTTCTTAACGGCTCCGTTGGGAATTGCGTCCTTAACCGCCACAACTATCACGTCGCCGACCCGCGCGTAACGCCTACGAGTGCCGCCAAGCACCCTTATACATTGAACTTTTTTCGCGCCGGAATTATCGGCTACATTCAACCTCGTCTCTACCTGTATCATAACCGCTCACACCCTCTCCTAAAAACCTACAAGATTCTCATGTTTTTGATGATAAACACCACCGTCATCAACGCTTGGCCTTTGCATTGATGGCGGCGGCACTTACCGACACCGCCACACCCTCAAACACTACTCGGCACGCTCCAATATCTCACCCACACGCCAACGCTTTGTTTTTGACAACGGACGGGTTTCCACAATCCTCACCCTATCGCCGACTTTACACTCATTCGCCTCGTCGTGCGCGACGTAACGCTTCTTCATTTTAACGGTACGACCGTAGATCGGATGCATTAGCTGACGCTCTACCTCCACCACGACGCTCTTGTCCATCTTGTCGCTGACGACATCGCCTTCACGCTCTTTTCTGTAATTTCTCTCCGACATCCGTATTCCTCCGTCAGGCCTTCGCGGCCGTCCTCTTTTTTTCGTTAAGAATGGTTTTCGCCCGCGCTATATCCCTCTTGACATAACGCAACTGAAGCGGGTTCGTGAGCTGCCCCATCTTCGCCTGAAACCTCAAATTGAAAAATTCCTCCTCAAGAGAATCCACTTTCTTCTCTATCTCCTCCGGAGAAAGTTCCCTGATCTCTTTAGCCGTAATCATTATATCTGCTTCTCCAATTCAATGAAACGCGTGAGCACGGGCAACTTATGCGCGGCAAGCCTCATAGCCTCCTTCGCAATATCAGCCTTGATCCCGCCTATCTCAAACATCACCGTACCGGGACGCACCACCGCTACCCACCCCTCCGGCGCGCCCTTTCCGGAACCCATACGCGATTCCGCCGGATGCTTGGTAATGGGCTTATCTGGAAAGACGCGAATCCACACCTTCCCACCGCGCTTGATGAAACGGGTCATAGCGATACGAGCCGCCTCTATCTGACGGTTATCGACCCACCCCGGTTCCGTAGACTGCAACCCAAATTCTCCGAAAGCCACTTCGTTGCACCTTTGGGCAACCCCGCCCATCCGACCACGTTGCGTCTTTCTCCATTTTACCTTCTTAGGCGATAACATTCCTTTACCCTTTCACTCGACGGGACGATTACCGTCGCCCCCTACTTGTTTGCCGCTTCCGCGTTGGCTTTGGCCAACGCCATAGCCCGCGACATTACCTCACCTTTGCATATCCATACCTTTATACCTATACACCCATACGTCGTGTGCGACGTAGCCGTAGCGTAATCTATGTCGGCACGAAGGGTATGCAACGGCACGCGCCCCTCCTTAAATGTCTCGGTACGAGCAATTTCAGCGCCGTTCAACCTGCCCGACACCATTATTTTTATACCCTCGGCACCCATACGCATCGCCGTGGAAATTGCCTTTTTAATCGCTTTTTTGTACGACACGCGCTTCTCAACCTGACGCGCGATATTGTCCGCGACAAGCTGAGAATCCATCTCCGGCTTCTTCACCTCGCGAATATTTATTTGTATCTCTTTTTGAGTAAGATGCTGAAGCTCGCCCTTAAGCCTCTCGACCTCTTCACCCTTCTTACCGATAACAATACCAGGACGCGACGTATGAACACCCACCGTCACGCGTTTCGCGGTACGCTCAATGTCTATAGCGCTGATCCCACCATGCTCAAGACGCTTGCGGAGGTAATTCCTCAAAAGGATATCCTCGTACAAGTAATCGGCAAACCGCTCTTTAGCGTACCAGTTCGAACACCACGATCTCGTAATGCCCAAACGCAACCCAACCGGATTAGTCTTCTGACCCACAACCCCTCCCGTTAACTCGATAAGGTGACGGAAATGTGACAAGAGCGCTTAAGAATTCCGGCCGCGCTACCCTTAGCGCGCGGACGAAACCGCTTCATAACCGGCCCATCGTCCACACGTATCTCCTTAACGCGAAGCCCATTCACCTCTATGTCCGCGTCACCGCCATTATTCGAAAAATTCGCCACTGCCGAACTTATTAACTTGGCGACATCCTCCGCTACTTCTTTCTTTACCCCAAATCGAAGCAAATTCAAAGCCTCGTTGACATTCTTGCCCCTAACCGCATCGGCCACAAGACGCGCCTTTCGGGGCGTTGACCTCAAATTTTTTAGCACTGCTTTTGACTCCATGACCTGTTCTCCTAAAATTCCTAACAAAATTCAACTGTTTGTTACGTCAAAAACACGGGTCGAATCCTCTACCGCTTCGCGGCTTTGTCCGTTTTAGCTCCGCTGTGACCGCGAAAGTTGCGCGTGGGCGCGAACTCACCCAAACGATGACCCACCATATTCTCGGTAACGTACACCGGTAAAAATTTGTTTCCATTATGTACGGAAAAGGTTTGCCCCACAAACTCCGGCAAAATCACCGAACGACGCGACCAAGTCTTTATAACCTTTTTTTGACCGGTCTTGTTCGAATCGTCAACCTTTTTTACCAAATGAGCGTCTACAAACGGCCCCTTCTTTACTGAACGTGCCATAGCTTACTTTGACCTCCGTCTTACAATGTATTTACCCGACGGCTTTTTACGATCACGCGTCTTAAGCCCTTTTGACTTTTGCCCCCACGGCGACACCGGATGTCCGCCGCCGGAGGTTTTACCCTCGCCACCGCCCATCGGATGGTCAACCGGGTTCATAGCCACGCCACGCACCGTAGGACGTATGCCCATGTGGCGCTTACGACCGGCGGAACCGATACAAACATCTATGTGATCGACGTTGCTCACCCTGCCTATAGTGGCAACACACCCTTCGCGAACGTTGCGAACTTCACTCGACGGAAACTTTATTTGAACAAGATTATTTTCTTTGGCCACAACCTCCGCGTAAGCGCCGGCGCTACGGGCAATTTGACCGCCCTTCTTCTCGCGTAACTCAATGTTGTGAACCTGTGTGCCAAGAGGGATATTTGCCAAAGGCATACAATTACCCTCGGCAATCTCCGCTTCCGCGCCGGATAAAATCTTTTGGCCGACTTTCATATTGACCGTAGCCAAAATGTAACGACGCTCACCGTCAACATACTTTACCAAAGCGATAAACGCCGAACGATTAGGATCGTACTCAATCGTCTCAACCGTACCCGGAATATTGATTTTGTCGCGCTTAAAATCGATAATACGAATAAAACGCTTATTGCCGCCACCGCGATGACGCACCGTAATGACACCCCTATTATTACGACCGTTCGTCCTATTCTTGGCGATAAGGAGCGGCTTATGAGGCTCATCCGTTGTAAGCTGATCAAAGACGGTAGTCGTCTTATACCGAAGCGTCGGCGTCAACGGTCTGTACTTTTTTAATGCCATAACTCACCTTTTCTTTAAATAGACTTGGAAAGGTACCTACCTATCCAGTATCTATACGTTTTGCGGACGGTAAAATTCCGCCCATAACTACGTTTATACCAACGTCCTTCTTTTAATCCGCTACCCTTTTACACCTCACCGAATTTTTCTATATTCTGCCCCGCCTTAATTTTGACGATGGCCTTTTTTCTATCGCTCCTAAATCCAACACTACGCCCGGTACGCTTCTTCTTACCCTTAACCACCATAGTGTTGACCGCTACCACGTCAACGCTGAAAAGCTTTTGAACCGCCTCTTTGATATCGGCCTTGCCGGCATCAAGCGCAACCTCGAACACGTACTTGTTCTGCTCGGTACGCAACGCGGTGTTCTTCTCCGTAATGGAGGGGTACTTTATTATAGAATGATATTTGCTCACTTCGTCACCGCCTCCGAAACCTTGTTTATCAGACCCTCTCCGCCAAAAATGATATTGTCGGAGCTTATAATATCAAGAGCGTTAATCTCCGCTACGGGGCGAATGTCGAGACCCCGAATGTTACGACTTGATAAATATACATTATTTACACCCTCATTATCAAGAATTAACAAATTTTTTTTACCGATAAGATTCATAGCCTCAAGCATTCCCGCGATAACCTTGGTTTTTGGCTCGTCGCAAGCTATGGAATCCACAACGGAAATCAAGCCGTCCCCCGCCCGAGACGAAAGCGCCGATACAAGCGCTAACTTTTTGAGTTTACGAGGGATAACCGTATAGTAATCACGCGGTGAAGGCCCAAACGCTTTACCGCCACGCTTCCACACCGGCGACGTATTCGACCCCGCGCGGGCACGCCCGGTACCCTTTTGACGCCACGGTTTCTTGCCGCCGCCGGAGACCTCCCCACGCCCCTTCGTCTTAGCCGTGCCCTGACGTTGATTCGCCTGATACGACTTTATAACCTGGTGGAGAAGACTTTCGTTCACCTCCGCGGCAAAAACGGAATCGGGAAGATCAACGTCCCCAATTACCGCGCCGCTTTGTTGATACAGTTTTGCTTTCATTACCGATTCTTCCTTTATTTTCTGTAAACGCCTAATTACTTCTCTATGAACTTCCTCAAATAAACAATTCCGGTACGACATCCGGGCACCGAACCTTTTACAAATACAAGACCGGCCTCCTTATCTATCCCCACAACCTCAAGCCTACGCGTCGTCACTTGTTCGGCTCCCATATGACCGGACATTTTAAGACCCGGAGGAACCCGCGCCGGATACGAACCCGCGCCGGACGACCCGCGTTCCCTCAAATTGGTGTTACCGTGCGATTCACGCCCGCGTTGAAAATTATAACGCTTGATCGTACCGGCATGCCCTCTACCTTTAGAGACCCCAGTCACGTTCACGAACTTAACATTCTCAAAGACCTCTACCCCTATCGACTGTCCGGGCTTAAGTTCCTTGTCGGCGTCACAATCGGGCTCAAACTCCTTAAGCACCCTCATCGGTGCGCTACCGGATTTTTTGAAATGCCCCTCCTGCGGCTTTTTAACCTTACGAGGCGCAACCTCATCAAAACCAAGCTGAACGGCGTTATAGCCGTCGATCTCTTCGGTTTTGATTTGTTCGACGACGTTGTTGCCGGCAAGGATGACCGTTACCCCAACAACACGCCCGGTCTCGTTAAAGACCCGCGTCATTCCGACCTTTTTTCCTATAAGACCACGCATAATACACCTATCTCTTTTTGATGATTACGACGGAGCGGGCTAACCCCACTCCCCACAAAACCCTATTTTTCCATATCAAAAAATCAAACTTTGATCTCCACATCAACCCCAGCCGGCAAATCCAGCTTCATAAGCGAATCAACCGTTTGCGGCGTAGATTCTAAAATATCAATCAACCTTTTGTGCACACGAGTCTCAAACTGCTCACGCGATTTTTTGTTCACGTGGGGCGAACGAAGAACCGTGTAAATCGTTTTCTCCGTAGGCAACGGTATCGGCCCGGAAATGCGGGCGCCCGTACCCTTAGCCGTACGCACGATATCCGACGCGGACTTATCAAGAATATTGTGATCAAACGACTTCAACCTAATACGAATTCTTTCTCCCGGCATTTTTATTACTCCCTATAATAAAAAGTCAACGCATTTTTACAATATTATAAAATTAACGTTAAAATAACAAAACTATTATCATCGTCCCACCCACAACCCAAATCACCGCAACATAAACTTAAATATTACAATCGCCCTATCCTCTTCAGTATACCCTCCTGCACCGCCTTACCCGCCACCTCGTATCTATCAATCTGCATCGTATATGACGCCCTCCCCTGACTCAACGACCGTAGCGCCGTTGCGTAACCGAACATTTCAGAGAGCGGGGCAAAACCGCTAACAACCTGAACATCCTTACGAGCGTCTATTCCCAAAACCTTCCCGCGCCGCCCGTTAAAGTCGTTTATCACCGCGCCCATATACTCGGGCGGTACGACTATCTCCACAGACATTACCGGTTCCATCACAGCGGGTGACGCCTTCATGCACGCTTCCTTGAAAGCCATACTCCCGGCTATCTTAAAACCTATCTCGGTTGAATCGTCTTCGTTATATACGGAAGACAACAACTGAACCCGAACCCCAGCAACAAGAAACCCGGAAAGCGCTCCCCCCCCCGCAGCCTCCAACACCCCCTGCCTCACCGCGTCAACAAACTCCGTTGGCAACGCGTTGGCCGGTAAAGCGTTTATAAACTCAACACCATCCGTAGATTCCATCGGCTCCACGCCCAACTTTATATGGCCGTGATGAGTCTTTCCGCCGACCGGCTGGTTAAACTCATACTCCTGAATTGCCGACGCCGTTACAGTCTCTTTATACGAAACTTGCGGTTTACCCACATACACGCCGACATTAAATTCTTTAATGAGACGATCCACCAAAATTTCTACGTGAAGCTCTCCCATCCCGGAGATAAGCCTCTGCCCCGTCTCACCGTCTACCCGCACCCTACAAGTAGGGTCTTCGTCAGCCAACCTCTCAAGCGCCAAATTCAGCTTTTCTTCATCCGCCGTGCTCTTCGGCTCTATCGACCTCGACAAGACCGGGTCGGGAAACGTCATTTGCTCAAAAATGATCGGAAAATCCGGATCACATATCGTATCGCCGGTGGTAGTATCCTTTAACCCCACCAAACCGACTATATCCCCCGCCTCCATACTGTTTTCGGCATGCCTCTTGTTGGAGTGCATCCGAAAAATTCTAGCCGCCTTTTCCTTGGACTTTATTCGCGGATTATAGAGCACGCTCTTAAAACCCGCCTTACCCGAATAAACCCTCGCGTAAGCCAACCGCCCAACATGTTGATCCGCCGCGATTTTAAAAACCAACGCCGAAAACGGTTGTCTTTCAACCTCCGGCAACCTTTCCTTAACCTCCAACGTAACAGGCTCAACGCCCGTCACCGCCCCCCTATCTATAGGAGAAGGTAAGTAGGAGACCACGGCATCAAGCAACTGCTGTATCCCCTTATTCTTAAAAGACGATCCGCAAAGCACGGGACAGATTTTATTTCGCAACACCCCGCGCCTCAAAGCCGCTCTAATCAATTCCTCGCCGACAACCTCACCATCCAACACCTTTGCCATCAATTCATCGCTGAAATCAACAGCCGCCTCAATCATAACCTCACGCCGTGACGCCGCCTCCTCAATAAATTGCGTCGGTATATCACCCATAACAACCTTTGCGCCCAACGCCTCCTCATCGTAACGATAAGACTTCATAGACACGAGGTCTATCACACCGTCAAACTTATCCTCCGCCCCCACCGGCATTTGTATCGGCACTGCCTTTATTGAAGAAAATTTACGCTCCATCGCGCCGACGCAAGCGTTAAAGTCCGCCCCTATACGATCCATCTTGTTTATGTACGCTATACGTGGAACACCGTATTTATCGGCCTGCCTCCAAACGGTCTCCGACTGGGGCTCTACACCGCCCACAGAATCAAACACGGCGACCGCACCGTCCAAAACTCTCAAAGAACGCTCCACCTCTATAGTAAAATCCACATGACCGGGCGTATCTATGATGTTTATACGGTGACCGCCCCACAAACACGTGGTAGCCGCGGAGGTAATCGTAATTCCCCGCTCCCTCTCCTGCACCATCCAGTCCATGACCGTATTTCCGTCGTGAACCTCGCCCATACGATGCAAAATACCCGTATAAAACAATATTCGTTCCGTGGTGGTAGTCTTACCGGCATCTATGTGAGCCATAATGCCGATGTTACGCACCGCCGACAAATCAATCTTATGTTCCTTAGGGGCGCTACTCATACCGTCGCCCGAAAATCAATACCGAAAGTGCGCGAACGCCTTATTCGCTTCCGCCATTTTGTGCGTATCTATCTTCTTACGTACGGCCCCGCCCTCATTTTTGAACGCCTGAACAAACTCGTTAGCCAACTTTTCGGCCATATTCTTTTCAGTCCGCTCCCGCGCGTAGTTTATAAGCCAACGAATGGCAAGAGACGTACGCCGCTCCGGCGATACCTCTATAGGCACCTGATAGTTCGCTCCGCCTATACGACGAGACTTCACCTCAAGCACCGGTTTCACGTTGTCAACAGCCTTCTTAAAGACCGACAACCCGTCCTGTCCGGCGCGTTGCCCGGCCATTTCGACCGCGCTGTAAAAAATATTTTCCGCCAGACGCTTTTTTCCACTACGCGTAACGCTATTGATAAACTGCGTTACAAGCGTACTATTGAACCTGGGATCCGCCGTAACCTCGCGCTTCTCCGCGTTTCTTCTTCTTGACATATTATACCCTTACTTGGCCTTAGGCCGCTTTACGCCGTACTTTGAACGGCTACGTTTACGATTCGTTACACCCTGCGTATCAAGCGCACCGCGAATAATGTGATAACGCACACCGGGAACGTCCTTGACACGACCGCCGCGAATAAGAACAATCGAGTGTTCCTGAAGGTTGTGTCCTTCTCCAGGAATGTACGCGTTGACCTCCATGTGGTTGGTCAACCGCACACGCGCTACCTTACGCATCGCCGAATTCGGCTTCTTGGGAGTGGTCGTGAACACACGGGTACACACACCGCGCCGCTGCGGACAACTATGCAGAGCCGGAGACTTGCTCCGATTCTCCAACTGCTCCCGCCCCTTACGTATCAGTTGACTTATCGTCGGCACTTACATTCCTCCAAAAGATTTTTTTAGACAGTGACTAAATATAATATTAAACAAAAAAAATTGCAACTTTTTTTTTATTTTTTTTTTAAGGTCACCCCAACTCAATAAAATCGTCGTTTTCAGCGTGTTCTTGTATCTCCACCATATCCGTCTCCAAGTCCTTGACCTTAAACTTTCTGTACATCCTCGACCCGGTACCCGCCGGAATCAGGTTACCCATTATCAGGTTTTCCTTCAACCCGCTCAACATATCCGTCTTACCCTCCACCGCCGCCTTGGACAACACCTTCGTCGTCTCTTGGAAAGAAGCTGCGCTAAGGAACGACTCCGTTGTGAGCGACGCTTTAGTTATACCCAAGAGCAACGGCGTAAAGGTCGCCGGCTCGCCGCCCTCGGCCAATACCTTCTCGTTGGCCTTACGCAACTCCTTACGATCAACCTCGTCGCCCTCCAAAAAGTCGGTATTGCCGAGACGCTCAATCCTAACCTTACGCAACATTTGCGATACTATAACCTCAACGTGTTTGTCATTGATCGTAACGCCCTGCAAACGATAAACCGCCTGAATCTCGTTCAACATATACTCCTGAACGGCGTTTTCACCCATAATCCTCAAAATATCGTGCGGATCGATAGCCCCCTCGCACAAACGATCGCCGGCCTTAACCCTATCGCCCTCGTGAACACGCAAGTGTTTACCGAGCGGTATCGGGTACTCCTTAACATCGCCGTGCTCGTTGCTAATCTTAACCTTACGATTGCCGCGTTCGGTATCGCCGAAAGACACCGACCCGTCGATCTCGGAAACGACCGCAGGATCCTTGGGACGCCGCGCCTCAAACAACTCCGCAACCCTCGGCAGACCGCCGGTGATATCGCGACTCTTAGCGCTTTCCCTCGGCATTTTCGCCAATATATCACCGGTTACAACCGTGTCCCCCTCCTTGACCTGGAGGTAACAACCCGTGGGCATAGCCATATTCGCGACACGCGTCTCACCGTCGTACACCTGAATATGCGGATGCAACTTTCTGTCGCGACGATGCTCCGTCACCACGAAATTGGTAACGCCTGAACGCTCGTCATAAAGCTCCTCAATGGTCTCGCCCTCTATAAGATCGGCGTACTTGACAACGCCGCTTGACGGTGTAAGAATGACATTGTTGTAAGGATCCCACGTAAAAAGATCTTGCCCCTTTACCACCTTTTCCCCGTCGGTTACCTTTACAAAAGAACCGTACGGAATATTGTATCTGTAACGTTCCCGCTCCGCGTCGTCCAAAACCATCACTTCGCCTATGCGGTTCATCACCACGTTACCGGTACTATGCTCGACCGTCTCCACATCCTTAAGCTTAACGACGCCGGCGATCTTCGCGACCTCCTTGGACTGCGCTATAAGCCGCGACGCCGTACCGCCGATGTGGAACGTACGTAACGTAAGCTGCGTACCCGGCTCACCGATACTCTGCGCGGCCATAATGCCGACCGCCTCACCTATATCAACAAGCTTGCCCGTGGCCAAATTCCTTCCGTAACAACATTGACATACGCCAAAATCGGCATCGCAAGTAAACACCGACCTGATGAAAACCGACTCTATTCCGGCACTCTCAATCTTCTCGGCAAGCTCGCCGTCTATAAGTGTGTTGACCGGACAAATGAGCTCCTCCGTTACCGGATGATAAACGTCTTCCTGCGTTACACGGCCCAAAAGCCGCGCTGAAAGGGTCTCCATGACCTCATCACCCTCTTTAAGCGCCTCAATGTATATCCCTTTGGGTGTTCCGCAATCCTCCTCGTAAACCACAACATCCTGCACAACGTCAACCAAACGCCGCGTAAGATATCCCGCGTCGGCGGTTTTCAGCGCCGTATCCGCCAAACCCTTACGTGCGCCGTGCGTCGATATGAAATACTCCAAAACGGTCAATCCGTCCTTGAAGTTGGAAATAATCGGATTTTCGATAATCTCACCGACCGCGCCGGTAATCTTCTTCTGCGGTTTCTGCATAAGTCCGCGCATACCGGCAAGTTGCTTAATCTGATCTTTACTGCCGCGAGCCTGTGAGTCCATCATAATGTACACCGGATTAAATCCGTTCTTATCCCCCGCGAGCCTCTCGTGCATTTTGTCGGCGATCTGACTTGTGGTATGCGTCCATAAGTCGATCAGCTTATTGTAACGCTCGCCTTCCGTGATAATACCGCGATCATACTGCTTCCTTATGCGCGTTACCTCTTCCTGCGACTTATCTATAATATCCTTCTTCTCGTCGGGAATAACAAGATCTTCGGCCCCGAAGGTGATTCCGGCCCTTGTTGCGTACTCGTAACCCAACGCCTTTATCTCATCCAAAAATTTGCACGCCGTCTTGGTACCGGCGGCGTTGTAGACCCGTTCGACAAGCTGTTGCACACGCTTCTTATTCAGCAATTCGTTTACAAACTCTATCTCTTGGGGAACAACGGTATTGAATACCACACGCCCCGGCGTCGTCTCGATCAACTTTCCTTTGTAACGCACTTTTATCTTAGCGTGAATGTCCACCTGCTTGTCGGCCATGGCGAGCATAACTTCATCCGTATCACTAAACACACGCCCCTGCCCCATACGATCGGGCGACATCTTCGTTAAGTAATATATTCCAAGAACAATGTCTTGCGTAGGCGTCATAACCGGATGCCCGGACGCGGGGCTCAAAAGGTTGTTCGCCGAAAGCATTAGGAAGCGACACTCCAACTGCGACTCCACGGAAAGCGGTACGTGGACGGCCATTTGGTCGCCGTCAAAGTCGGCGTTGAACGCGGAACAAACAAGCGGGTGAAGACGTATCGCCTTACCCTCCACAAGCACCGGAAAAAACGCCTGTATACCCAACCTATGCAACGTAGGTGCGCGGTTCAATAGTACGGGATGATCCTTTATTACCTCCTCAAGTATATCCCAAACCTCCGGACGCTCCTTTTCCACAAACTTTTTAGCGCTCTTTACGGTCTGCACCAACCCCTTTTCTTCCAGCTTTTGTATGACAAACGGCTTGAACAACTCAAGCGCCATAAGCTTAGGTAACCCGCATTGATGTATCTTGAGTTCGGGCCCCACGACAATAACGCTGCGACCGGAATAGTCGACGCGCTTGCCCAACAAGTTTTGACGAAACCGCCCCTGCTTACCCTTCAACAAATCGCTTAACGACTTAAGCGGACGCTTACCCTCGCCCTTAACGGAGAAAGTGCGACGCCCGTTGTCGAACAATGTGTCCACCGCCTCCTGAAGCATTCGTTTCTCGTTGCGTAAAATGACCTCCGGCGCCTTGATCTCAAGAAGTTTTTTCAACCGATTATTTCTGTTGATCACGCGGCGGTAAAGATCGTTCAAGTCCGAGGTCGCAAAACGACCGCCCTCAAGCGGCACAAGCGGACGCAAATCCGGCGGTAACACCGGCAAAACCTTCAACACCATGTTTTGCGGATCGTTTTTAGACCTATTGAACGCCTCGGCGACACGCAAACGCTTCAAATGTTCCAAACGACGCTGCTCCGACGTTTCGCGCTTTACCAAGTGACGCAACTCTATCACCAACTTCTCCACCTCAACCTTGGCCAAAAGCTCCAAAACCGCCTGACCGCCCATCTTAGCGTCAAATTTCTTACCCTGCTCCATTAGCTCGGAATACTGTTCCTCGGTAAGAAGCTGGTCCTTGCGCAAATTCGTGTCGCCCGGATCAATTACCACGTAAGACTCGTAGTAGATGATCCTCTCAAGATTGCTGTTTGTGATACCGAGAAGATAACTGATGTGTGACGGCATGCTCTTCAAAAACCATATATGGACGACCGGCTCGGCAAGCTCTATGTGTCCCATACGCTCCCTACGCACCTTGGAGTGCATAACCTCCACGCCGCAACGGTCGCAAACGACTCCGCGATAGCGTATACGCTTATACTTGCCGCAGTTACACTCCCAATTGCGGACAGGACCGAATATCTTCTCGCAGAAAAGACCGTCCTTCTCAGGCTTGAACGAGCGGTAATTTATGGTCTCCGGCTTTGTAACCTCACCGAAAGACCAACTCCTAATGGTCTCCGGAGAAGCCAAACGGATTGACACTCCCGCAATCTCCTGCGCCTTCTTATCCAACTGGCTAAGCATATCTGCCACTTTTGGCTCCTGTATCGTCAAAATTATTTAACCCCAGTTACAATCCTACAAACCCCAATCACATCTTTATCTCGTTACCCTCGTCATCAATAGTATGAAAATCAAACGCCAACGCCTTTACCTCCCTTACCAACACCTTAAACGACTCCGGCACACCGGCCGGCGGAGCGTTTTCTCCTTTTACTATCGACTCGTAAATCTTAGAGCGGCCCGACAAATCGTCGCTCTTTACCGTGAGTATTTGTTGCAACGTATAGGCCGCGCCGTAAGCCTCCAACGCCCAAACCTCCATTTCACCGAAACGCTGACCGCCGAATTGGGACTTACCGCCCAACGGTTGTTGCGTCACAAGCGAATACGGACCTATAGAACGGGCGTGTATCTTATCGTCAACCAAATGGCACAACTTCATCATGTATATGGGCCCTACCGTTACCTCATGGTCAAAAGGCGCACCCGTCCTGCCGTCGCGAAGTCGTATCTTTCCGCTTTGCGGCAATTCGGCCTCCCTCAACAACGCGAGCACATCCTCGTAACTTGCGCCGTCAAATACCGGTGTGGCCACGTTGAAACCGAGCTTCGCCGCCGCCCACCCCATGTGAGTCTCCAATATTTGACCCACATTCATACGCGACGGAACACCGAGCGGATTCAAAATAATGTCAACCGGCGTACCGTCGGGCAAAAAGGGCAATTCCTCCACGGGCAATATCTTGGATATGACACCCTTATTCCCGTGACGCCCCGCCATCTTATCTCCAACGGACAATTTACGCTTTTTGGCCACATAAACCTTAACAAGTTGCAACACGCCGGGCTTAAGCTCGTCTCCGCGCAATACCTTGTCAATCTCCTTTTCCAATTTGTCCTCATTCTTGGCTATGAGGTCGCTCGCCTTGTAATGCACCTCCTCGGCCTTTGCCGACTTTTCCGGATCTTGACACAAGCCGTTTTTAAACGTTACGGTCGAAAAATCAATCTTGCTTAAAAGCTGTTTGGTCCACTTCTTACCCGCCCCGATTATAATCTCACCGGTATCGGAATTTACTATTTCACTCGTAAGCGTATCAACCAAAATCTCGGCAAGACGCTCCACCCGCACCTTTTTAATCTCGATTATGTCCCTCTCCGACTCCTTCTTAAGCTCCTCAATACGCTTCGTGTCCTTCTTCTTCGACCGCTTGTCTCGCTCTTTGCGAAAATAAACGCGCGTATTAATGACCACACCCTTGAGCCCCGGCGGCGCTTTGAGCGACGAGTCGCGTACGTCACCGGCCTTTTCCCCGAATATCGCCCGCAAAAGCCTCTCTTCCGGAGACAATTCCGTTTCGCCCTTGGGCGTCACCTTACCCACAAGAATATCACCCGGTTCCACCTCCGTACCAACCCTTATAACGCCGCTTTCATCCAAATTTCTCACCGCTTCGTCGCTAACGTTCGGAATTTCCCTCGTGAGTTCCTCCGGCCCGCGCTTGGTATCACGCACCTCCGTCTCAAAAACCTCTATGTGCACCGACGTAAAAACGTCCTCGGCCACAAGTTTTTCGGAAATGATAATGGCGTCCTCAAAGTTGTAACCGCGCCACGGCATAAACGCCACCATCACGTTACGACCCAACGCGAGCTCGCCCAAACTCGTGGCGTGACCGTCGGCCAATACCGTTCCGGCCACAACTTTTTGCCCCTCTTTAACACAAACCTTTTGATTTATCGCGGTATCCTGATTTGAACGCTCAAACTTAGTTAATTCATAGGTATCGAACTCCGTTAACCCGAGTATGTCGCCGGCATCCCGACCGGTTTTTCGGACAACAACCTTGACTGCATCGACCTTTTCCACAACGCCGGCGTTTTTCGCTATAACCATACAACCCGAGTCAACGGCGGCGCGCCCCTCAAGCCCGGTCCCGACAAACGGCGCCTGCGTCCTTAAGAGCGGTACGGCCTGGCGTTGCATATTGGAACCCATGAGCGCACGGTTGGCGTCGTCATGCTCCAAGAACGGAATAAGTCCGGCCGCAATGCTCACGAGTTGCATGGGCGATACGTCCATATACGTAACTTCCTGCGGAGACACCACGGGAAAATCACCGCGATAACGAGCGAACAACATTTTTTCCGTAATTTTACCGCTACCGTCCGTGGGCGTGTTTGCCTGCGCTATGATATAATTGTCCTCTTGGTCAGCCGTCAAATACTCGATTTTGCCCGTAGCCACGCCGTTCTCAATCTTTTGATACGGCGTCTCGATGAACCCGAACTCGTTGACGCGCGCGAAAGTACTCAACGACGCGATAAGACCTATGTTCGGACCTTCCGGCGTTTCAATCGGACACAAACGCCCGTAGTGGGTATGGTGCACGTCGCGCACCTCAAAACCGGCGCGCTCACGCGTGAGTCCGCCGGGCCCAAGTGCGCTGACACGACGCTTGTGCGTAAGTTCCGAGAGCGGGTTTGTTTGATCTAAAAACTGCGACAACTGACTCGAGCCAAAAAACGCCTGCACGACGGTGGATACCGTTCGCGCGTTTATCACGTCCTGCGGGGTGACCGTTTCCGTGCCGCCCAAACTCAAACGCTCCTTAGCCGTCCGCACCATTCTCGTCAAACCTACGGCAAACTGCGCGGCCAAAAGCTCGCCCACGGAACGGACGCGACGATTGCCCAAATGATCGATATCGTCAATAAACCCGACGCCGGCGTTGAGCCCGATCATATATTTTAACGACGCGACTATGTCCTCCTTGGTGAGCGTGGTAACCCCCTCCATAGGGGTAACGCCCAATCGCGTATTGATACGGTAACGCCCCACGCTACCGAGATCATACCGTTTATCGTCAAAAAACGCGCGTTGCACAAGATTGCGAGCGGTTTCCACATTCGGGGGATCGCCCAAACGCATGGTCGCGTAAATGAGAAAAAGAGCGTCGTCCTCACACTTCGTCTCATCCTTCTTTAAGGTCTCCATGATGATTCTGTTTTCGTCGCTCGTCAAATCACCCTTGAGTACCTCAATATTTTGAACGCCGTTTTCCAACAACTTCTTTATTTTTTCGGCGGTGAGCACCTCGGCGGCGTCAACCGCAATTTCTCCCGTTTCCTCATTAAAAACCGTTTTGGCGCAAACGGCGCCCAACAACCGCTCGTTCCCCTCCTCCACCTTAACACGCATAGTATCGTAGAAAAGCGCCAAAATCTCCTCGTTGGACGAATAACCGAAAGCGCGAAGAAGCACCGTCGCCGGCATCTTTTTACGCCTATCAATATTAATGGTAAGCACGTCGTCTACGTCGAGCAATATCTCAATCCACGAACCGCGTTGCGGAATAATCCTCGCGGTTAACAACTTTTTCCCGTTCGGATGCACAACCTCGTCAAAAGTAATGCCCGGTGATCTGTGCAATTGACTCACAATCACGCGCTCAGCGCCGTTTATGACGAAAGTGCCGCGTTCCGTCATAAGCGGAATCTCGCCTATATACACCTCGTTTGAGAATTTTTCCTTAAATTTTCTGTTCTCGCCGTCCACTTCGTGCACGAGAAGCGACATATCAACCTTGAGGGGCGCCGCGTATGTCATACCGCGCTCTTTACACTCCCTAAGGCTGTATTTGGGTATCCCCAATTTGTACCCGTCGTATTCGAGCTTGAAGTAACCCTTAACGTCGTCTACCGGAAAGAGGCTTTGAAACGCTCCGTGTAGCCCCTCCTTTTTTCGCAGACGCGGCGGCGTGTCCGGCTGTAGGAATGCCTCGTATGACCTAGTCTGAATCTCCAAAAGATTCGGAAGATCTATACCGCGTTTTATACGAGAGTAACTTTTTCTTTCTGTCATCAAAATACATCCTTTTTTTCTGAAGTCGTGAACACCGCCCGCCCCCTTTAAGTACCGACGGACGATATGCCCTTAGCAACACGAGGACATGTATAAGACACGCAAAGACACAGAGCCTCCCCGATATCGAAGCGCCCTGTGCCGTTCTTCAAATTCCCAAAAACGCGATGTTTTACTTGATGACAACCTTTCCGCCAACCTCCTCGATCTTCTTCTTGATCGACTCGGCCTCATCCTTCTGACACCCTTCTTTAATAGGCTTCGGAGCGCCCTCAACCAAGTCTTTAGCCTCTTTCAGACCCAAACCGGTGATTTCACGCACGACCTTGATGACCTTGATCTTCTCCGCGCCGGCCGCTTCGAGAATCGCGTCGAACTCAGTCTTTTCCTCGGTAGGAGCCGCCGCAACCCCCGCCGCCGGAGCGGCAGCCACAGCCACCGGAGCCGCCGCCTTAACGTCAAACTTCACCTCAATGGCCTTGATGAGATCGGAAAGCTCAAGTACCGTCATGCCCCCGATAGCATCTACAAATTCGTCCTTCGTAAGAGTAGCCACAATAAACCTCCGTTATGTTTTGTATGTTGATTGTTATTTACACAATTATTTTACCGCTTAAACCAAACACTCCAAAATTACCCGCATCTCTCCGTCAACATCAACGTTGATTCCTATTTAATAAACAACCCGACTTTGTTTTGATAAACGCGGTTTTTATCACACCCTATGCCTTTTTCTCACGTACCGCGTCCAATGTTCTAACAAATTTCGTCAATATGCCGTTCAACACGCCGGCCATATTGCCCACCGGCGCCTTTAAGACGCCGAGCAACTGCGCCAACAACGCCTCGCGGCTCGGTAGATCTGCCAACTGCTCCGTTTGAGCGCCGGAGAAAAGAGTTCCGTCTACGTAAGCGGCCCTAACCTCCAACAAATCCTTAAGATCCTTATGAAAATCACGCAAAACCTTGGCAGGCGCCGCCCCATCCTTAGGAGCCACGGCCACCGCCGTAGGCCCCTTAAAAAACGGATTCAAAGCGGTGATCCCCACACGCTTACAAGCCTCTTTCGCCAACGTATTCTTCACGACGTAGTAACGGATACCGCCCTTACGCAACGCGGTGCGCAAACGCGTTACCACCTCTACGGTAATCTTGTTGTTGTCGGTAACGTATATGCCCTTGGCACTACGAAACGCCTGCTCCAACTCCTCAATAACCGCCGTTCTTTCTGCTCTTGTCGACATTGTTTTTACCTTTTATGTAATTAAAGTCAAATTATTAAAATCAGATCCCCAAAAAAAGCTCTACTTCAAATCGTTCATATTGATCTTTAAACCCTGGCCCATCGTACTGGAAAGCGAAATCTTCTTCAGGTACTGCCCCTTCGCCGTAGTGGGCTTAGCCTTGACTACGGCGTCCATTAAGGCATGGGCGTTTTCAAAAAGTTTTTGGCTATCGAAAGAAAGCTTGCCTAACGGAGCGTGGATTATCGCCCCCTTCTCCACACGAAACTCCACCTTTCCCTTTTTTAGCTCACGAACGGCCTTTCCGATATCCATAGTCACCGTGCCTACTTTAGGATTCGGCATCAAACCTCTCGTACCGAGAATCTTACCCAACTTTCCGACCACTTTCATCATATCCGGCGTGGCGACAACGGCGTCAAACTCCAACCAACCGTCTTTTATCTTGTCGGCCAAATCTTCCCCGCCCACATAGTCGGCGCCGGACTCCTTGGCCTCGGCCTCCTTATCGCCCTGCGCGAAGACAAGAACACGCACGCTCTTACCCAACCCGTGCGGCAAAACAGCGGCGCCGCGGACGGCTTGGTCGCTCTTACGCGGGTCGACACCCAAACGGATGGCGATTTCCACCGTTTCATCAAACTTTACCGTCGAATTGGCTTTTAAGAAATCAAGCGCTTCTATTGCGCCGTATTCCTTCAGTTTGTCAACCTTTTCGTAAACGGCATTGTACTTTTTACCGTGTTTCATTGGTACCACCTCATCCTATTCTCTATTTATGGACCGATAATCCGTAATGTACGATTGCGGGACGACTGCCACCGCCCCCCTACTCCACATTCACACCCATACTGCGAGCGGTGCCGGCTATTATGTTCATGGCGGCCTCAACGCTGGCGGCGTTCAGATCGGCCAGTTTCATCTCGGCTATCTTTTTCAACTGCGCCTTAGTCAACGTACCGATCTTTTCTTTATTCGGAACGCCGCTACCTTTATCCTTTCCCAACTCCTTCATTATCAACACGGCCGCCGGAGGCGTTTTGGTAATGAAAGTGAACGATTTATCGGAGTAGACCGTAATGACCACGGGAATGGTCATACCCGCCGACTCCTTGGTTTTGGCGTTGAACGCCTTGCAGAACTCCATTATATTCACGCCCTGCTGACCCAACGCGGGGCCTACGGGAGGGGCCGGCGTCGCCGCGCCGCCCGTGATCTGCAACTTTACCTGACCTACAACTTTCTTAGCCACTTTTCAACCACTCCTTAATAGGTTATCAACTGATTGGAGCAACATGTATAAAATCAACCTCGACCGGCGTAGAACGCCCGAAGACGCTAACCATAACCATTACCTTACCCTTTTCGGGTGATACCTTGTCTACCACGCCGTCAAAATCCTTAAACGGACCTTCTTTGATTTTTACCGCATCGCCGATCTCAAAAGGTACCTCAGAAACCTGCTGACGCGGCCCTTTGTCCGCCGCCTGTCCCAATATACGCCTCGCCTCATCGTCGCGTATAGCCTGCGGCTTCTCACCGCCCACAAAACCCGTAACACCGGCTATCTCTCGCACTACGTGCATCGTCTCTCTCGTCATCTCCATCTCAACAAGCACGTAAGACGGAAAAAACTTCCGCGTAGTCTTTATCTTCTTTCCTTCCTTCACCTGCACCACATCCTGAGTGGGCATGAGAACAGCCTTTATCTGATCACCGTAGTCGCCGGACGCGATTATCCCGTTTAGATAATCGAATACCTTGGTCTCTTGACCGGAATACGTGTGCACCACATACCATTTAGCCGCCATCCGTTACCCCTACCGCACCCTCAAAAAGAGACCTATAACCGCCTGCAACCCCTGGTCACAGGCAAACACATATAGCGACACGGCCAAGCTCAACACGATAACGAGCACGGTCGCGCCGGTGACCTCGGCCTTGGTCGGCCAGTTAACCTTGGCCACCTCCGCCTTCACATCACGAAAATATTGCATGATCTTTTCCATATTACCCACACCACCCTCTTTATCGCTACAGGCCCGGAGGGACTCGAACCCCCAGCAGGCGGTTTTGGAGACCGCTACTCTACCAATTGAGCTACGGACCTAATCGGTTTTCTTTTTTGTTTGATCCAAGGTAGCACCTAAACTATGAGTTAATCTGAGCCCGTGGCACAGTGGAACATAGCTAATACCTTGGACATAGCAACTTTCCTTATCTTACTTGCACTCCTTATGCGGGGTGCGCTTCCGCTCGAAAGGGCAGAACTTTATGAACTCGACGCGAGCGGAATGCTTACGCTTGTTCTTCGTCGTTTCGTAGTTGCGCTGTTTGCACGATGTGCACTCAAGCGTTATTCTTTCTCTTGGCATAATAACACGTCCTATTCGTTAATAAAGAAAGGGGCAGGCCGACCCCGCCCCCACCACTCTCGACAAACCCTTATTCTATAATAGTGGTAACAACACCCGAACCCACCGTTCTGCCGCCCTCGCGGATGGCGAAACGCATGGACTTCTCCATGGCTACGGGAGCTATGAGCTCTACCTCTATTTGAGCGTTGTCGCCCGGCATTATCATCTCCACACCCTCGGCCAACTTGATAGTACCGGTTACGTCGGTCGTACGGAAGTAGAACTGAGGCCTATAATTGCTGAAGAACGGGGTGTGACGCCCGCCCTCGTCCTTAGAGAGCACGACCACCTCCGCCTTAAACTTCTTGTGGGGCGTGATGGTACCGGGCTTGGCAAGGACCATACCGCGCTCAATGTCGTTCTTGTCGACGCCGCGAAGCAACGTTCCGATGTTATCGCCGGCCTCGGCTTTGTCGAGAAGCTTGCGGAACATTTCCACGCCGGTAACAACCGATTTGCGGCTCTCACGCAAGCCTACAAGTTCGACCTCGTCGCCAACTTTGACGGCGCCGCGTTCCACTCGACCGGTAGCAACCGTACCGCGGCCGGTAATTGAGAAGACGTCCTCCACCGACATAAGGAAGGGTTTGTCTACCTCGCGTTGCGGAGTGGGGACATAGGTGTCTACGGCATCCATGAGGTCGTAGATACATTTGGCCTTAACGGGATCTTCGGGGTTGGTAAGCGCCCCGATGGCACTACCGCGGATAATAGGCGTATCATCGCCGGGGAAGTCGTACTTGTTGAGTAGCTCGCGAACCTCAAGCTCTACGAGTTCGAGGAGCTCGGGGTCGTCGACGACATCTACCTTATTAAGGAAGACGACAATGTACGGAACCCCTACCTGACGGGCGAGCAAGATATGCTCACGGGTTTGGGGCATGGGTCCGTCGGCGGCGCTGACGACGAGGATGGCCCCGTCCATTTGGGCGGCGCCCGTAATCATGTTTTTGACGTAGTCGGCGTGTCCCGGACAGTCGACGTGCGCGTAGTGGCGCTTCTCCGTAGAATACTCGACGTGCGACGTGGCGATAGTCAGGATCTTCGTGTCGTCGCGCCGTCCCTGCGATTCGGAGGCTTTGGCGACTTCGTCGTAGGCGACGAACTTGGCGAGACCCTTGGTCGACATGACGCGCGTGATGGCGGCCGTTAGGGTGGTCTTCCCGTGGTCAACGTGCCCGATAGTACCGACGTTTACGTGGGGTTTGCCACCGCGATCGAATTTTTCCTTTGACATTGAAACCTCTCAGAATATGGTGAATATTTTTATTTTATTTTGTTACAAAAAAAAAGCCCACGACGGGGCTCGAACCCGTGAACCTCATCCTTACCAAGGATGTGCTCTACCAACTGAGCTACATGGGCGGTTCCAGCCTAAAAAGCGGGCAATGCGACTCGAACGCACAACATCCACCTTGGAAGGGTGGAGCTCTACCATTGAGCTATGCCCGCGAACCGATTTTTATGGGCAGGGGTGGTTTCGAACCACCGTAGGCCGGAGCCAATGGATTTACAGTCCATCCCCTTTAACCACTCGGGCACCTACCCTAAAAACTCTTCAAGAGCCGGTAGAGGGATTCAAACCCCCGACCGTTCGATTACAAGTCGAATGCTCTATCAACTGAGCTATACCGGCGAAAAAGCGCTTTTTTAGACAAAGTTTGATTAAAATAATATCTTGGTAAAGGTAAAGTCAAATTTTTTTTAAAAAAATTTAACCGGCAAACGCAACTCGCCCCCTATGCCGTTACCTCGTCTACAATACCGTACTCTTTGGCCTCGGCGGCCGACATGAAGTAGTCTCGGTCGGTATCCTCCGTGATCTTTTGTAGCGTCTGGCCTGTGTGCGCGGCGAGTATCTTGTTTAGGTTTTCCCTGGTACGGAGCATTTCCTCAGCCTGAATCTGGATGTCGCTGGCCGGCCCGTACATATTGCCGGAGATGAGCGGCTGATGAATAAGCACCCGCGCGTGCTCCCAGGCAAATCGCTTGCCCTTAGCTCCCGCGCACAGAAGCACGGCGCCCATACTGGCGGCCTGCCCCATTACAACCGTAGATACGTCGCTCTTGGCGCGGCACATGGCGTCATAGATCGCGAGACCGGAGGAGATAACGCCTCCCGGACTATTTATATAGAGTGTAATGTCCCCGCTACCCGCCCCGTCAAGAAAGAGTATCTTTTTCACGATCTCCTCGGCGGACTCGTCGCAGACCTCGCCCCAAAGAAACACCTCGCGGCGGCTCAAAAACTGCTCCTCCATCTCGGCGCCCACTAAGGCCGCCCGCATGGATGACAAAAAATCGGGGTCTTTGGCTCTGCTCATTTTTAGGTACCGTTTTGTCCCTTATTACCTATTAATAACATATCGTTACATAGCCGGTCTCTATAATAATTAACCGTTTATGTTTCAATTACGCGGCGGGCTACCCCCCCAAATCGTTCCGTAATTTTAAGACGGAATTAAGAATATAATATTTGGGATTGCGGCGGCGCAATAGATTTTTTTTATTTTTTTTATTTTTTTACGGTCAAGGCATCATTATACTTTTTTACCGCTATATTTCATTAACAGTCATAGAATAAGCCTCCGACCCCCTATACTCCGCCAAAAAATCCGCCCGTAACCGCTCCATATCGCTCTCATCCACCGGAATATCCGCGCTGTCGAAGATTTGCCACAAGCGCTCGTCGTACTTTGGGCAAACTTTTCTGCCGGAATCGCCTATCTTCGTTATGTGGCATAACTTGTCGGCCACCGTCACCGTGGCCACGAAGGCGGGCTCGACCTTGGCCTCCCACGGGGCGTGGTGGTATTTTACTGCGTCGCAAATAATGGGCGGAAGGTTCCAGTTTTCGGCCAGCCACGCGCCCACGTACCCGTGCCCCACGCCGAGTATCTCGCTCTCCGCCCTATCCAAATCGTAGTCTTCGGTCTGCGCCGTTTTTAAAACTTCGACCAACTCCGCGCCGAAGTAGCGGTTAAGCATCATCTTCCCCATGTCGTGCAGGAGACCGGCCACGAATGCCTCGCCGGCATAGCGCGAGGCGTAGCTTTTGGAGAGCATGCGGGCGGCCACCCCGCAGGCGGCGCTATGCTCCCAAAATTTCACGGGGTCAATACCCGTCGCCGCCGGGCCTGCGCCCTTGAACGTATCAAACACGGAGAGCCACAAACCCATATCCTTCACCGCGCCGAATCCCATCACCGCGATGGCCATGTTGACGGTGGAGATCTCCCGCTGGTACCCGTAGTAGGAGGCGTTCGCCCGCTTCAACAGGCGCGCCGTCAGCGCCGCGTCGGTGGAAATGAGGCGCGCCAGCGTGTCGGCGGAGGTGTTTCGATCGTCTATCATACCAATCATCTTGGAAACCACGGTAGGCAACGTGGGCAAGTCGCCTACACCCTGGGCCACCTTCTTTATGCGCTCCGTGTCGATTCTTCTTGATTCGTTCATATTGTCATTATCGTCGCGATTTTATTTGTAATTACGGTAGGGAATGAAATTTTTCAGCCCCTACTACATTAAATACCGATGTGATTGTTTTTTATCAAGACAGTTTCAAATTTTGTGTAAACCGATTTTGAAACTGTCTCTTTTTATCGTTTACGCCTCTAAATCTATTAATCGACCGTTGTCAAGCATTCTGACGGCGACATCCGCCTCTACGTCCACTGTCTCCGCAACACCGTCGTCCTCGTCGGGCAATCCGTTTTTTCTCTTCCTTGACCGCCGCTTCTCCTCCTTGTGATCCTTGGGGTCGACCGTTTTGCCGTCCGTAGCCTCCGCCTCGTTGGCCGTCCGTAGGTGTATGTCCAAGTGGTCGCGGTTCAAGTCGGCGTTTTGGGCCTGGTGCGCCATAGGCACGCGGTGAGCGTCGGCTTGGTGCGTGGCGGCTTGCGGGAGGTTTACTACGGGAATGTTGACGTTTACGCTGTTCATCGTCGATATCCTTATTCATCATCCATGAACTTTTGAAGCAATCGAGCCCTTAGTTTCATCATGGCTTTTGAGTGTATTTGGCTCACACGGCTTTCCGTCAGGTTAAGTACCACGCCTATCTCTTTTAAGGTCAGCTCCTCGTAGTGGTATAAGGCCACCACCACGCGCTCGCTTTCCGGCAGACCCACTATCGCGTCTTTTAGAATCTCTTTAAGCTCGTCGACCCCCATTTCTTTTAGGGGATTCGCGCTTTCGACGTCCTCCACTTGGTCGATCATTCGCACTTCTTTCGCGTCGGAGAAGGCGTCGCTCGTCGTTTCATCCAAGGAGACTATGGTGGCGGGCGTTACCTCCGCGAGTATCTGCTCGTACTCCTCCATGGACACGCCGAGTTCGTCGCAGACCTCGTCGTCGTAGGGGGCGCGGCCTAAGGCGTTTTCCATACGCGTGAACGTCCGCTGGAGATCTCGCGCCTTCTGCCTCACGGAGCGCGGCACCCAATCGAGCGCCCGCAACTCGTCGAGAATGGCCCCGCGTATCTTGTGGCCGGCGTAGGTCTCGAACTTAAAGCCGCGTTCCGGCTCAAAGGTATCCACCGCCTTTATAAGGCCAAGTATCCCGGCGCCGTACAAATCGTCGCGATCAACGGACGGCGGCAGGTTTATGGCAAGCCGTTGGGTGGTATACTTTACCAAGTGGGAATACTCCACAAGCAGCTTGTCCTTAGCCGCTTGGGATCCGGTTTCTTTAAACTCGCGCCATAAATTTTCCAGTTCCAGCATCCTTGCTCCTGAAAGTCAAAATCAAAAAAAATTATCAATCCTCGTGCTTCTTTATCCTCGCCGACTTCGTCTTTACAATAGTATCGTTTCTTGGGTCTATTTGTATGATATTCCCGTCCATATCATAGTTTAGCCGTTGTTGGTACAGGTATATGCGCTGTAATATGCCGCCGTCTATCAGGTGGGTTTGGTCTACGGGGATGTCCGTTACCAAACCTTTTAGGAATATATTGCCTATGATAAGGCCGGCTATCCAAAACAACAGGGCGGCGCAAAAGCCTTTTATCGCGGCTATCATTATCATCTTGGTATCCGAGTAGTCGTCATAGTCGTAGCTTAGCAAAAACATTACAATAAAAGCACAGGCGCCCAAGAAGAAGGCGGAGCGCTTCGTCCACAGCACCATTGCTGCGGCCTTGTCGGGCAGTTCGTCCTCTTCCTCTTCGTCGTCGTCGTCGTCGTCGTCGTCTTCGTCGTCATACGTCATGACGTACCTCCAAAGAATTTGCTGAAGAATCCGCCGCGCGCCGCGGTCTGCGACTGGTGGCCGCCCAACCGCTTGGCGAGCGCGGCTACCGTTTTATAGAAGTTTACACCCTCGCCGCCGGCCAAATGCAACTGCTTGCGGCCAAGGCGCAACACCTCGCGCTCATTAATTAATATAGCATATAACCGGATAGGTTTCTTCAAAAATTTTTCAACCATCATCCGCAACATTTCAAACGCCTCGCGCCCCTCCCCCTCGTTGCCCGCCATATTGACCACAACGGCCACGTTTGTGTTGCCCTTTTCGTAGAGCACTTTCACCATAGCGTAGGCGTCGGCCATGGAAGACGGGTCGGGGGTCATAACCAAAAGTACCAAGTCGGCGTGACGCGCGAAACCCGTTACTGTGTTGCCGATGCCGGCTCCGGTGTCCATTATCAAAAAGTCGTAATTTTCCTCAAGCCCCATAAAATCGTTGCGCAATCGCTCAAAACGCCCCATATCTATATTCGACAACTGCTCAAATCCCGAAGCTCCCGGCGCCAAAAACATATTAGGCGCAGCCTCCACCACTATGTCGCCTATAGCGCACTTCCCCGCAACGACGTGCGCTATATTGAACCGCGGCGCGATACCGAGCAGTATCTGTATGTTGGCCAAACCGAGATCGACGTCCATCAACAATACCCGCTTGTCCAATTTGGCCAAACTCGCCCCAAGCACGAGCGACAACGTAGTCTTCCCCACACCGCCCTTGCCGCTCGTTACGGCGATGCTCTTGCACCTGCCCTGACGACGCGCCGAAGAGACCGACGCCGACGCGCCCGCCCCCCTCTCGCGAACCATCTCCCGCAACCTCTCCGCCTGATCGCTCACCTCGCACGCCCCTCCATAAGCCACTTGACGAAATTACCGGCCTGCGCAAGCACTATATCGTCCGGCACGCTCTGCCCCACCGTAAAATAAGATACCGGTATCCCCAAATCGCTCACGACGTTGAAGATATTGCCAAGCCGCGTCGTTTCGTCCAACTTCGTAAAGAGCAACCTGTTAACCTTTATATTTCGGTAACGGTGCACCATGTCGAGCAAATCGGAATCCTTTGTAGTGGCGCTCAAAACAAGGTGCGTCTCGTCCGGACGCAAAACGTCTATAAGCAACCGCAACTCCTCCATGTGCTCCTTGTCCCGCTGGCTCCTCCCGGCGTTGTCAACGAATATAACGTCGCTGTCCTCGCACTCGGCAAGCGCCCCCGGCACCTCGTCCGGCGAAAACACAATCTGCAATCCCACGTTCACTATATCCGCAAAGGCGCGTATCTGCTCAATGGCCGCTATCCTATACGTATCTGCGGTGATGATCGACACCTTCTTGCTCTTATTCATGCAACAGTACGCGGCCAGCTTCGCGAGTGTGGTAGTCTTGCCCGACCCGGTAGGCCCCACAAACGCCACTACCAGCGGGCTGTCCTTCTTAAGTTTGAGCGGCCCCGAAACGGGGAACTGCTCACTAAGCGCGTTTATGAGCTTTTCCTCCAGTTCCGCGTCCGTTATCTGCAACCCGCCGCGTATGGAATTGACCAACTTTCCGGCAATCTCCGGCTTGACCTCCGCGTCGGTCAGCCTCTTAACAAACGCGTTCCACTCCATATCGCCCGCGGTTGTAACGCCGGTCTCATCCCTCTGTGCGCTCAAAATACGCGGCGACGCGGAGGTTAGCACGCTTTTTACAAGATCCTTAAGCTCGCGGACATCGGCCTTAAGGTCGGCGATCTCGTCGGGTGTACGCTTGCCGACGTTCGAGAAGCGGTTAGGCGGCGATTGCGGCTGGGCTCCCTGACCGGACTGGGCAAACTGCGGCTCCGGCGGTCTGGCAGGTTGCCGCGGCGGGAAGTACGGGCGCACGTTCTGCGGTAGCGTAAGCGGCTCCGCCTGCTCCTGCGACATTGACGACATCTGTTGCATCGGTTGGATCGGGTCGGCGGCGAGCGGCGACTGTGTCCGCGGACGCCCGTAGAGGCCCGGGTCGCCGGGCATCGCGCCGCCGCCGTCGCCTAAGCGCAACGGGGCGAAATCAGGCGGGCGCTTACCGCCGAGCCCAAGCGCCTGCGCGTCGTCGTCTTCCACACCGGCCGTCACCTCAATCTCTTCGGACCCCGAACCCAAACCGAACAGACCGCCCTTCTGCAACTTAGTGGTCTTGAGGATCATAGCGTCCTCCCCAAGCTCCGCCTTGATCTGCAGAAGCGCCTCTTTCATGCTCTTCGCCGTGTACTTTTTTATGCGCATTAACACTAACCTTTTTATTTAAAGTCAAATTATCCGTCTAACAAAAACCAACGTTTACGCAAATTTTGAAACAGTCTCTTAAAATCACCGTTCAGACAATGTTTTACTCCGTCGTAATCATCCCCATAGACCTGATCTCTATCCCCGGTACTATTTCATTGTACGACAACACGGCCAGTTCCGGGAAATTCGCCTCCGTAAGACGCTTTAATTGGGGGCGCACCGTGGGCGAGCATATAAGTATCGGGTACTCGCCGGCTTGCTTGGTCACCTCTATTTGTACGCCGGTAGCTTCTAATATACGATTCGCGTCGGCGGGGGACAAGGAAAAACGGAAGATACCGTCGCTCTCCTGTATCGCCCCCTCCAGCTTCGCCTCAAGATTCGGGTCGAGCGTTATTACCGGGATCACGCCGTCGTCGTTTTTGTATATCTCGCATATCTGCGGGGCAAGGACATTTCTCACATACTCGGTTTGGACGTCTATGTTCTTGCTGCGCGATGCCACGCCCGCTAAGGTTTCCAGTATCAGCAACAGGTCTCTTATGGAGATGCGCTCCCGCAATAGGTTTTGCAATACCCTATGGACGTCGCCCACGCTCATCATGGCGGGGATCAGCTCGTCTATGACCGCGCCGCCCTGCTCCTTCAAATTGTCTATAAGCGACTTGACGTTTTGCCGTGTCAGTATCTCGTGGGCGTGCTTCTTTATCGTCTCCGTGAGGTGGGTCGCGATTACCGCCGGCAACTCAACCACCGTGTAACCGGCCACCTCCGCGTCGCTCTTCTGGCTCTCGGTGATCCAAATGGCGGGGAGGTTGAACGCCGGCTCCACCGTCGGCACGCCGCGTATCTTCCTGACNNCTTTATCGTCTCCGTGAGGTGGGTGGCTATGACCGCCGGCAACTCCACCACCGTGTATCCGGCCACCTCCGCGTCGCTCTTTTGACTCTCGGTTATCCAAATGGCGGGGAGGTTGAACGCCGGCTCCACGGTCGGCACGCCGCGTATCTTCCTGACGGCCGTGCCGGGATCCATGGCAAGGTACGCTCCGCTCATAAGCTCCCCCTTGCCCACCACCACGGTGCGTATCTTTATCTTGTACTCGTTGGGCGTGAGCTGTATGTTGTCCCGAATGCGTATGGGGGGTATGATTATGCCGAGCTCGGAAGCGAGCTGTCTGCGGATCATCGTTATCCTATCGAGTAAGTCGCCGCCCTGCTTGACGTCCACAATGGGGATGAGTCCGTAACCGATTTCGAGTTCCATGGGGTCTACGTGGAGGTAGTCCTCAATCCGCTCCTCCTTGGGTTTGCCGGCGTCGCCGCCCTGTTGCTTCGCGGGGTCTTCCTGAACCGCGGCCTCCGCCCTCTTCTTCTCCTGCATTCTAAAATACGCCGCCGCGAAACAGACCCCGCCCAGCGTAACAAACGGAATTTTAGGAAAACCCGGCATTATCGCGAAGAAAAACATAAGCGAACCGGCAAGCCACAACACTTTATGATTAGACAACAACTGTCCGGTAATCTCCGAACCCAAGTTGTCTTCGGAGGCGGCGCGGCTGGCGATCATACCCGAACCCACCGAAATCATAAGCGCCGGCATCTGCGAGACGAGGCCGTCTCCGATGGTCAACTGCGTATAGGTGGATAGAGCCGTGCCCCAGTCCATCCCCATTTGCGCCACGCCGATGATAAACCCGCCTATAACGTTTATCGCCGTTATGATGATGCCCACGATGGCGTCGCCGCGCACGAATTTGGAGGCGCCGTCCATTGCCCCGTAGAAGTCGGATTCGCGCTGTATCTTGGAGCGCCGCGCCCGCGCCTGCTCCTCGTTTATAAGTCCCGCGTTGAGGTCGGCGTCTATAGCCATCTGCTTGCCCGGCATGGCGTCGAGGGTGAACCGCGCCGCCACCTCGGCTATACGCCCCGCGCCCTTAGTGATGACTATGAACTGTATCAACACCAGTATCAAAAATATGATAACCCCCACGACCATGTTGCCGCTGGTAACAAAACTCCCGAACACCTCGATAACGCGGCCCGCGTCCGCCTGCGTGAGAATAAGGCGCGTGGACGCGACGTTGAGCGATAATCGAAAAAGCGTGACGGTAAGGAGTAGCGACGGAAAGACCGAAAAATCGAGCGCCTCCTTGTTGTACATGGAAACAAGCAAGATGATAAGCGCTATGCACAAATTGAACGCCAAGAGGATATCCATAAGAAAGGTCGGTATGGGAATAACCATAACGACAACGACGCAAACCACGCCTATGATGACAAACAAACTGCTTTGCTTGCCGATGCTCTGCAAGACAGGGGAGTTGAAGAGACCGGAGAGGAAACCGGGGGCGCCGCTTGTCGTTCCTTTTGTGTTCATCATATATCGTAATATACTATACGGCGTCAATTAAAGTCAATATCAACTCCTATAACTTACCATCCCCGCGTGACACAACGAAAAATCAAACCTCACCGGATCTTCGGGATCAAACTTTCTCAACGCCGCCGTTATCTCTTCCGCCATCTTCCAATCGGCGGAATTTCTGGTCGTCAACCCATAGTGCTTGGCTATCTGCGCCACGTGCGTGTCTACCGGAACCATCAGTATCGACGCCGGAACGCCCTTCCAAACGCCTAAGTCAATCCCGTCGTCTTTTCTGACCATCCAACGCAGGTAGAGCGCCATCCGCTTGCACGCGCTACCGCGACTTGGGGACGGGATCAGGTACTCAAAACTCGGGCGGAGGGCGTCGCGGGTAGACTTATCATCATTTAACGCGCCCTTCAACTCGTCGGTAAACGATGTCAGCGCCCCCCTGAACCGGCAATCGGAACGCGCCAAGCATTCACTGAAGCAACTACCCAGCGACCCATACCGCCCAATCACCGAACTCACCGCTTCCAATAACGCGGCAATGTCCTCCCCGTCGTTAAAACGATGCTTAAACCCGGTTAATAACCTACGCTTCTCTTTATACGACACCTGCCTGACAAACGCAACCGGAGCGCCGCCCATAACACCGTCAATCAAACCATTAATATCGCGGACAACGGTCTCCACCCTGCCATAAGCCAACGCCGCCGAGAACAACCCAACAATCTCGCGACTTGCGGAATCACTGAAACGACGAACGCAAACCAACGGATCCAACCCCAAATACCGCGGACTGTGGTATTGCTTATATATCAATTCTATCGTCTTTTTAGATAACAAATTTACCCTTCCTATAAATGACCTTCTCGCTCCCGTCCTTAAGCACCGCCGTAACTACCCTGTCCGTCGTGGATATTATGTCGGTATGCTCCTGCGACCGGTTGAAACCCAGCTTCGCGAACTGCGCCTCCGTCATTTTAGACGTATCCCCGGCGTACGTGTCGTGATAGCTCTTTCCGACGGCGATGTGGGTGTTGCCGTACTTGCCGCCGAAGTTTTCGTCGAAAAGCGTCTCGGCCATGAACTTCGTTATCTTGGAGAACCTCGTGTCCGTAAGCGAGAATTCCCCTATCTTGTCCGCGTTTTTCTGCTTGATGAGCTCCTTGAGCATCCTCTCGTTTGTGGACGCCGTAGCCTTTACAACGTGCCCCCTCCTAAACTCCAGCTTAATGTCCTTGATTACGTTTCCGTACCGGTACAGCGGCATATCGAAGCTGATTTTTCCCTCCGTGCCGCGCCAATCGGGAGAGGTAAAAATCTCAAACGACGGGATGTTTCGGCCGCTCCCGCCCAGCCACCGGCGTTTCTCGCCGAGCGTAATCCACAAGTCCGTTCCCGCCGACTCTACGTGCAAGCGCTTTATCGGCAAGGCGTTGAGCCTGTTGAGCACGCCCTGCAAGTCGCGGAATACGCGCCGCCACTTCACCACCGGGTTCGTCTCGTTCAAAAAACACGCCTTGGATATCTGCTCCCAATATTCTTTAAGCGTAATCCCGGCCTCCTGCGCCATTCTCTCCGTTGCGTACAGGCACAGCGTCCATGTGAACTTGCCTTGATCCTCCTTCTCGTCGAGCCACTCGCGGAAGGTCCGCGCCGCCTGATTCGAGAGCAACACCTTGGTCGGATCGGCGGACTTCAGGTACATGGGTTCCTCCTCGGCCACGACGCGTATCCAGTGGTCGATGGTGTCGGCGAGACCGCGGTAGTATTTGCCGGGAAAGTACGTCAGCTGATTGTGGGAGGCGTTCGTTACCTGCAAAAGTTTGAAATCGTCGTCGATAATGTTGACTATCGGGTGCGCCCCGACTTCGAGGATCGTTTTGTATATCGCCTTGGCTAAGGGCAAACCGGGTTGCTGCGCGGCCAAGTAGACTACGTCGCCCTTTTTGATTCCGGCGCCGCCGTTTAGGGCGAACTTGACCAGAACGTCGGAGTATTTTTTCAACATTCCGGCGGTGGGAACGTACGGTTTGTTTTTTGCGGACGCTTTTTTAACCGATCTAACGGTTTTGGACGCTTTGGATGCCGCGCGTCCCCTTTTAACGCTTTTTGTTCCGTTCATGCTTCGCTCCGTATTTTAAAGTTTGTTTGTCGGATGTTCTCCATTACATAAATATAATTTACGCGAAAACGCCAACTTCAAATAATATTTTAAGGGGAGGGCTTACGACCGTTGGTACCCGCGATACTGCATATCAAACAAATACTCATCAGAGAGACACTTGTAAACGCCGCCCGTCTCGAATACCGCCCGCCTTATCGAAAACGCTTGACGAATATAATCGGCCGTCGCCGTCGCCGAAGACTCGTTTTGGCCGATACAGATAACGCCTATTTGCGGGTGGATTATCGCTTTGGGCAACAGGTCGACAACGGGTTGATCCGATACGCCGTTTTTTTGCAGATAGTCGGAGTAATCTTTTACATGTCGGTCGATAGCGGTTTTTATTTGCGACGACAGTTCATCCGTATCAATGCCGATATCGACGTCCAACCACAACGGCAGTATCCGCCGCGACATCGGGTAATCCGGGGTCAGCGGGGGGTTACGGACAATACCGACCTCCTGAGAGTTAATCAGTTCCATCACATCGGCGAAGTTTAAACGCGCTAACGATATTTTATTACGGTTATCAATAAATCGCAACGCGTCCCGTATCAACGGCTCAATTTTTTGATAATTTTTTGTTAACGTATCAACGGATACCGCCGCTCCGGTCGTTATTGACTTCTTAATTATCGACGCTAAAAATTTTTCCGCTTTGTTGACAATCTCAATTGTAAAATCGTATACCTCCCGCGCCGTATCCCCCCACGCTACAATCCCGTGGTGGACAACGGCTACGCCTCGACACCCTTTCTTCCGCCCCGCCGCCGTCGATACGGCCATAGCGAGATCGTAACCCATCCTCGCGTACGGAATCACCGCCAACTCCTTACCGAAACACTCGGTCAACAATTCCGCCCCGCCATCACGATTGGCGATCTTCAACAACGCCTCCGGATGAGAATGATCCACAATCCTCGCGGGGATAAACGCGTGCATCAACGACTCTATAGAGGGAAGTCTCTCCGTCTCTACCAAACGCCGCTTCTTAAACTCCACCGCCATAACCGCGTCGTCAATACCGCCGCAAGACTTCAACCCCTCTAAAAATTCCAAATCCATCACCACAAAATGCCCAGGCACAAACAAATTCAGCGGCGTTCCGGTAGCCTTTACGTAGAGCGCGCGTTTATAATTCCCAACCTTATTGATTAAATCAACCTTTATCGACGTATTCCCGCCCCCGTGCATAGTCAAAGCGCAATCCGCCCCCAAGAGCGTTGTCGCGTAAGCCTGACGGAGAATCTCTTTTTCCGTATTGATATCATTATGATATTTACCGGAATAACGCGATACGTAAACCGATTCGTCGGTATCGTTCCACAGGTTTTTCATTTTTTATTCGACCTTACACACACCCATATCGCTATCAATATCAACACTACCGGTACAACTATCTTAACAATTGATACCGACGACCGTTTTTCCGTATCAACCTCGTCTAAACGGTAAACGCTACCCTCCCCCGGCCCCCCGCCGTTCTCCCTCGCCCGCGCCACAATCCTCTCCGCCAACGCCTCGTCGACGTTCTCAAATACGCGCTCCCCGGCCTTTTCGTTATTTGTACTTATATTCATAATCGTTCGTTTCTTTTCTAAAAAATTATAATTTCAATAACGTTTTTTCTGAAATTTTACTTTCAAGCATTTTCAGCATCTCTCCCAAAGCTATTTTAGCTTCCGCTTTCAATCCCAAACATTGCGCTATACCATCGGCGTTTGTGCTTGCCCTTTCTTGTAACGACAAATGAAACCTTGATTTTTCCGCAAGCAACCGATAGCAATGAAAGTGGAATGAATCGCCTATTTTAGGAGTAGCCGAGATGTGCTCAAACGAAAATTCTTGCTTCATATAGTCCATCAAACAGTTCTGCAAAACCAAAACCAAATGCTTGCTCAAATTTTCAAAGGTGGCGATTTTGTGGTGCATTTGTAACAATGTAGTTTTAGCCGTCATCTTCCAATTCATGCCAAAAGCCGCATTTTCGTTAAATGATAGTCGCTTAACGCCTTTTGACTCTAAAAATGCCTGTCGATATCCCCAAACAGAGCCGGTTGTATCAAGCGTTTGCAACTCAATACCGACAAAATCTTTAACTTGACCGTTTTTTGCGGACACAAGAACATAGTCCACACTACCGCCTGGGATTGATACTTCAGATAAAATATGTAACTCGTTCCCCGGTTCGTGCAGCGCCAACAGATGAATACAATCTAAAAATATTTGATTGTTTTCAAGCAAGCGATGCGGACAAATTATAACGTTATCATTATCTTCACCGTATGCCACCGTACACGTACCTATTGAAACGGACGGTTCACTCTTTCTGACCTTATTGCACTTTTTACCGATATACGGACAGTATTGTTTTGTAACAATATTGTTCCATTTCAGCCCGTTAGCGTATGCGCTTTGAGCAAACAATTCTACGATTTTTTTATTTTCCATATCTATGATAACTTTAATTGTAATTGTGAAACACGCTTTTTCGCAATATTTATATATTCATTTGATATATCTATTCCTATTGATTTACGATGAAGGTCGTATGCCACCTTATTGGTTGTTCCGGTACCGCAAAACGGATCCAACACAACGCC
>LIUJ01000102.1:0-3202 GCA_001462255.1 Fibrobacteria bacterium GUT77
TCGAAAGAGGAGAAGGCCTGCGCCCCCGCCCACTCGTTTTGCAGGATGCCGAGAAAGTTGACCATCTGCTGTATCAACGTTGAGAGGTGTTTTGGCGGACGGGAGGAGATTTTTCCCTTGACGCCGCCCAAACCCTCGGCTATAAGCTGGCGCAACGACCACCCGGCGCAGTAGCCGGAGAACATACTGAGGTCGTGGATATGGATGTCGCCGTTGCGGTGGGCGTTGGATATGTCGGGGCTATAGATGTTTTCGAGCCAGTAGTTGGCCGTGATCGCCCCGCTGTTGTGGAGTATGAGCCCGCCTAAGGAGTAGTTGACGTTGGAGTTTTCGTTTACCCGCCAGTCCTCCTGCTTGAGGTACCCGTCCATGGTGCTTACGATGTCGAGGACGAGGTTTTTTGTGGAGCGGGCGCGCCGACGCTGCTCGCGGTAGAGGATGTAGGCCTTGGCGACGGCGGCGTGCCCAAGTTCTATGAGCACCTTTTCCACAATGTCCTGAATCTCCTCGACGGCCGGAATGGAGTTGGTGTGGAACTTTTGGGCTATAACATTTTCGACCTGTTTGGCCACCTCTTGCGCTCGGGGAAAGCTCCCCTCGCCTACGGCCTCCGCGGCCATGAAGATAGCGTTGGCTATCTTGTAATTATCGTAAGGAACGAGCTTGCCGTCACGCTTGCGAATGGTCGAAATCATCACTGCCTCCGTTTTTTTGCGTATTTTATGTTTTGCGGGCCGTTTGGTCTAAAACCACAATATAAGCGACCGCTTAGATACTAAACATACTATATATGCGCATCAAAGGTCAAATTATTGTTAAACTTTTTTACGGGCGGTAGGCCTCAAATCGCGTAAGTTGTTGATTATTCAAGGTCAGCGGTATGGCCGCAAGTCGGTCTCGGCGCCGACGTTGAGACCGACCGATTATTTCCGTGCGCGGCGTACTTTTTTTTATTATTTTGATACTGAATCGGGGCCTTTTATCTCAAATTTACGCGTATACGGGGCAATCGAAAATGCCGAAAGACAATGACCGCGCGAAAATAGCCCGTCAGTTCCTGACGCTATTCAACTGTTCCATGCTCTACGGTAGCGGACATCCCAACACCGCGAAGAACGCCGTGGCGTTTGCCGAGCTCGTTAACGGCAGTATGGACGACGAAAGCGGCGAAAACGGCATGGTCACCGTTATTTCGCATAACGGGGCGATGCTTATAGAGGACTTCCCGGTTGACCGCGCGCTGAACGCGAGCAAGTTGATTTCGCACTTTGAGAGGTTGGCGCTGACCTCCGTCAGTTTTGAGCGCGGGGTTTCCGCGGAGAGCGTCGTGAGGTTTATGGAGCTTGCCGGCGACGGGAACATAGACGCGCTGGATCGTTATAGGGCCGGATTGGCGGACATCGCTCGCGGCGCGGCGTCGGTAAGCGGGATCCGGGTAAATTACGTGCAATACGGCAAGATATCGGCGGACGAGGTGGTGGTGAAAGCCGCGGACGTGGGGATTGCGGGCGAAATAGGGGCGGTGGTAGGCGGGGGAGGCGCGTCGAACATATCCACGGCCAACCTGAGCCGCGAGGCCGCCGCCCAAATAGAGCGGGTTTTGACGCTTTCGGCGCTCTTGGAAAAGCCCAAGGAGGTGTCGACTGCCCTGGCGCAGTCGGACACGCAGACCATAGCGATAGACGCCCTAAAGGGCGCTTTCGGCAAACTGAAGGGCGAAATAGACGCTTCGGAGCCCCGCAATGTAGATGAGTTGCTTTCGTCTCTGCACAACCTACGAACCGACTTGTACGAGGCTATAGAGGTGCAGAAGGCTACCGGAAGGATGATGCGGTCGGCTGTTGTGATTAATAAAGAGTTGAACGACCTTACGGCGCGCGCCGTAGTCAAGCTGGTGCGTGAGGAGTACGGTTCCGGCAAGACGCCTATTAACCGCTTGGCGCATACGGTGCGTCGTATGTTGCCGGATAACGCCGAACTTATGAACATCCTTCCGCGGATGAAGGAGATGTTGCTCGCGGAGGGCATGAGTCTTGGCGGCTACTTGGAGTTGGTGCGGGCGCTGGGCCTTAAGGTCGAAAGCGAGTCGCTCTCCGATTCGCTGCGGGAGGCGGCGGACTCCGTGGGAGCCACGGTTTCCGACCTTGTGGCGGCAATACGGTCGAAGCCGGCGGAGGCGGCGAGTTTGATAATGTTGGCGTCTGAGGTACGTCAAGCCGCGGGCGGTGGAGAGTCCGGATTGCCGGAGGCGCTTTCGGCGTATGTGGAGGAGGTTTGCTCAAAGATGGCCGTCGACAAGTGCGGCGCGGCTGGCGGTGGCGGGGCGCTCAAGGGGGTGCTGGCGCGCTTGGAGGCGCAAATGTACGCGCAGTTGGGGAAGCGCGGGGTGTCCAAGGATGTGATGGCGGAGGTAAAGAAGCGTTTGAACGACGATTTTGACGAGACGTTCGCGGGGGCGTCGGCGACGTTAGGGCAATCGGTTCGGAGCGGGGGGGAGGCTGTTGTTGAGAAGGCGGCTTCGGCTTCGCTTGGCCACCGTAAGGTCAAGATGCCGGCGGAGTCGCTTAGCCCCGGAAATATGCTCTTCCTTATTAATAAGGAGATAAAGCGGAATTTACGTTACAAGTCGCCGTTCGCGACGCTCATCGTATCAATAAAAAAGGTGACGGTAGACGGTTCCGAACCGCGGGCGCTCACTCCGGAGGATACGGCGGAGTTGCTACCGGAGCTCTTTGGGCGCGTACAGGCGTTGCTGCGCGACGTTGACATGATAGGCACAATCGGCACCGAGGACACGACGGCGCCGGAACTCTTCATACTGCTACCCATGGTCGGCGAGGAGGGCACGGAGACGGTGAAAGAGCGTATCGTCCGCACGGCGTCGGATGGGGCGTTTGAGCGTGCCGGCCAAAAAGCTATGATTGAGGTAAAGGTGTCGGCGACGGTGCCGGGGGAGGATACTAAAGACCTAAAGAGCTATTTGAAAGCGGCCAGGAGCAACCATAGCCGTTGATTTTAGCGTATCCACCGATACAACATATTCTCATTGATCTCAAGATCTGATGTGACACGGCTCACGCGCTTCTCACCTTTAAGAGTCGGTTTAACCGTCTCCTCACGGTATCAAGAGGACGGGAGACAGTTTCAAATTTTGTGTAAACTTTAAATTTTATTTGGCGAATTTCGAGATTGCTTCGTCGCT
>LIUJ01000102.1:3417-9119 GCA_001462255.1 Fibrobacteria bacterium GUT77
CCAATCTCGATGGTCAAGCCGGATAAATAGGTTTACACAGATTTTGGGACTGTCTCGAGGACGGTGAGGGTATCGGTAAGATAAGCCGGTTATACTTTGCGGGCGGCCCGAAGCGGCCGCTCGTTTAGCAGTAAACCCTAAAGTCAATCCATGGAAAAATATTGTTGTGCGACTCTAAAAGCGCCACGAACGCCTCGTCGATATGCCGCCCTTTAACTTGGTCGCACAGTTTTAAAAAGCTCGCTATATGCTCTTTTACACGGCGTGTCGCGTACTCTACCGTTGTTCCGGTTTTCATGATGAACGCCCAGTCGCTTGATTGCGCCAAGAGCAATTCCCGCGCCATTTGATTTAGCGCCCTCTGTTCGAGTCCGCAACCCACCAAGCGGAACTCCCTCGCGCACTCCACCATTTTGTCTTCCATTCGGTGCAGGTGCGGGTAAATCCATTCGTTGGTTTCGTTGAGCCAAACTTGCGAGTACCCGCCGTCGCCCCAGCTTGAGAAGGCGGGGGCGCAGGTGTGGTTTTCGGGGTGCCGTTCCAAGTATTCCGACGGTGTCGTCAGCGCGAAAGCGTCTTGGGCGTCGGCGCATTTGCGTATTAGGAAATTCAACCATTCGGGGCCCTCAAACCACCAATGGCCGAAGAGTTCGGCGTCGTAGGGTGCCGCTACTATGGGCGGGCGGTTCATGCCGTTTGCGATTATGCCTATTTGCGCGGTGCGTTTGTTTATGAAGTCGGAGGCGTGGACGGAGGCGCGACGCAGGGCGTTTTCCCTCTCGTAAGGCTGCTTATTCGAGTCGCGTTTGTCCGTTACGCGGTGGTACTTTATGCCCGTATGGACGCGTATGCCGGCCGGATCTATATAGGGGGCAATGTACCGCATATCAAGGTCGTGGCCGATGTCTTTGTGGAAGTCGCGGTAATGCGGGTCGCCTGGGTATCCCTCGTCGGCGCTCCATACGGAGCGCGAGCTCTCCGCGTCGCGGGCGAAGGCCGCAACCGGAGCGTCCTTACAGCGAACCGGCGCGTATACGCCGCTTGGCGGTCGCGGGTCGGCGTCCAAAAGCCCGTGTGTTTCCGTGAATAGGTAGCGGAGACCGCAACCGTGCAGGATGCTCTCCAATCCCCGATAGTAGCCGCATTCGGGTAGCCATATCCCCCGCGGGCGGCGCCCGAAGAAGCCGTGATACGACCGAGTGGCCACCTCAATTTGGGCGCGTACGGCGTTGGCGTTTGACTGCATATTCGGCAAATAGCCGTGCGTGGCGGCGCAGGTCATTATCTCCAAAACGCCGGCGTCTTGGAGTTTTCTGAATCCGGCGATTAAATCGCGTCCGTACTTATCCTCAAAAACATATTGACATAAACGAAAACGTTCCGAGTACATCCGCGCCGAGCGGTTCATAACCGCGTTGTGCCGCGTGCGTCTTACCTCTTTGTCGGCAAGTTCTATTAGGCGCCCGATGTGGGCGGCGTAGCGGCCGCGAAGCAGGTCGTCGCCGAGCATGGCGCACAGCGTAGGCGTAAGGACCATTGTTATCCTAAACGGGACGGCGTCCTCAAGCAAATTATCGAAGTAGGCGAGTAGCGGAACGTAGGTTTCCGTTATGGCCTCGTAGAGCCAGTTCTCCTCCATAACGTAGTTGGCCTCCGGATGGCGAACGAAAGGGAGGTGGGCGTGCAGGACGATCGAGAGGTAGCCGCGCGGATTCATGGGCGCGCCTCCTCGCGTACGTTGCGGAGGAGGCCGGAACTTATGGCGCGGGCGAGGGGGCTGCTTTCGCTTTGGCGGTAGTCGGCAATGTACCGGTTGCACCGCTCTATTAGGGCGGAGAGCATCTCCGAGAACGCGTCGCCGTCGTCGCGGCGGCGCGGGGCATAATCGCCGAGGTCGTTCCGTATAAGCCGGTAAACGTCGTCTTGGCGTTGTTGCTGAAGTTGATGTCCGTCGTCATAGCGTTCGCCGTCGTTCCAATTGAGTTGATAAATGCTCGCTAAGTGGCGGCGCAGGTGTTGATACACGTTGTCCAAGTCGTCGTTAGGGCGGTATCGGTTTTCGCCGTTGACTTGATGACGAGCGTCGGCGTTGTGATTGTGTTGTTGACCGTTGTTGTCAAAGTCGTAGCGGTTGCCGTTGTCCCGGTTTACTTGACGGTAATCATCAACGTTATGAAAATGACGTTGATTGCCGCCGTTAAAGTCGTAACGATTGCCGTTATCCCAATTCGTTAGGCGGTAATCGTCAACCTTATGACATTGATTGTCGGCGTTAAAGTAATAGCGGCTACCGTCGTCCCAATATACGCGGCGGTAATCTGTATTGACATGATGATGATTGGCGTGGCCGTCGTCTTGTCGGTTGCCGCTATTCTCGTTATTGCAAGCGTTGGTTAGGCGTTGCCGTTGTTTTTCGTTCAGTTGTTCGCCTATTCTTACGGCCTCGTCGTTTCCTACGTGCGCGGTTCCCTTGTCCGCGAAGAGGCTCGTGTCCGTTTGATCTTTGGGTAATTCCCAGTAAACAAAGGTGTTTTGCGGGTCTTTGGGTATCGCTCTTACGTAGGAGTCGTTGTAGCTTTCCGGGATGTCCGCGCAAAGCGTGTAGGCGGGCGTGCGCGACGCCTTGGCCTCTTGCGGCGGGGGCTCGGAGCGCGGGCGCGCGCGTAGGGAATCCCGTAGGACCCGGTTCAACGCGCGGTTGTTTCTTCGAGAGATGGACATTGCCGGTTCCGTTGAAAGGTGTCGTATGTTACAACGGTCAATACTCTTTTGACGCGTCTTTTTGGAACCAGTTGCGGCCGCCGTTCAGTCCGATTTGCAGCTTTACGATGTTTTCCTCGTAATTGCCGTAATTAGGGTCGGAACGTCTGCCGAAACCAACGACTATGTCGACCATTCCGCCGTCGCGAGGGATCGGCAGTCCGGCGCCCACGGAAAACGCGTATTCGCGCGCCTTTTCGTATTTGCTGTTCGGCAGCGTGGCGTACCTCACGCCCGCGCCGTAGAGTATTTTCTCCCAATACTTTGAACTGAGTATGTTTGCCGCCGGCAGGTAGCGTACCCCAAGGGACAGACCGAAGCATCGCTCTATTTCGCCGGATTCGGAGTCCCTCTCGTAAAATTCCCATAGTACCGAGTTGGCGTCGGCGGCGAAGAGCCAGTGGTCGTCTAACCTATAGGCCGCGCCTATGCTCATGGACGGCGGCAACGTTACCGATAGTTTTTTTTCGTAGCCGTTGACGACCGAGGCGGTGTCGGAGCGGCGGTATCCGCCCGTTTCCGTACCGTTGTCGCTACCCGGCAACAAATACTCGGCGGCGAAGCCGAGCGTTACCTTTTCGTGCACCGGTATCTGCATACCGAAACGAAGACCGTTACTCGCGAAGGCGGTGACGACGCTGTCTACGGCGGTGGCGGAGTAGGACTCCGTACCGCTGCTTAAATTGTAGAAGATCGTCGACTCGAAGACGTTTCGTGAATTGAGGTTGAAGAACAGGCGCTCGTAGAGAACGCCTAAGGCGACGCCGTTGCCGAAGCGGTAGGCCCAGCCGGCTTGCCACGAGGAGAGCCCCCCGCTACGGCGTATCTCAACGGTGGAGGAGCTACTGCTCGTCTCGTCTATACGTTGCGCGTCGGCGGTGTAGAAGTTTAGGTTTGCGTCGTAACGCTTCTGCATGGAGAAACCCAGGTTTCCCGCCCGGCCCACGGGTATGATCAGGGAGAGGAGCTTTGGCATATACCCGGAGGCCGTCGTAGACGCTCCGTTGTCGCGGACGTTCGCGATGTCGTACGATATTAGGGCCGAGAATACCGACCTGTTGCCGACGGCCGCGTTGGCCGGATTGACGCTCGCGCCCATGTACTCGTCGACAACCGCCGCGCCGCCGCTCCCCATGGCCGCGGACGCGCCGGAGACCGCAAGGTCGGGCACGCCAAGCGGGTAAGTAAGCCCCAGCGGCGATTGCGCGCAAACGCGCAACACCGCGCAAAAAATCACCGTTATAACAAGTGTCATTTTCATCTTTTTACGCCGATTCCGTTCCTTAAAACTTACTCAAACCTACCAAAATTAATCAATTTTGATTAAATCTTTCAGTCTGACGTTTATCTTCGCTACATCAAATGGGTTGCCTCGCCGAGCTACATACTATTTGATACGGTAGAGCTTACCCGGTTATTGTGACCGACAATGAACATTCATTCGTACTCAAGGTACACGCGCATCAACGCAAATGCGTAAAGATCATATCAATTTTTTGCAAACCGTACTTTTTTTCGTCCCATACGATCACGCTACCCTCCGTAACGGGGCGCAGATAAATGTATATGTACGGAGTGTACGACGTTGCGGACGGGCGGCTGTTGTATTTGTCGACGACGCCTCGCAAGACCGCTTTAAAATCGTGCGTGTTGTACGGTTTTGTGGACGCCGTCGTTAGCCCGACGTTCGACCTTACCCACGCGAACTCGTTGGAAAGCAGACGCGAATCGGCGGCCTCGGCGGAGTCAGACGGCATGTCGCGCGTCAAAAGCGTGTCCGATATCAGCGCCAAGTAGTTGCCGGCGTTCTTTGAAACGCCTTCTTCCAAATTCGGCAGGACGGCGGCCACGGCGTTCATAACCTCGCCCTTGCCAACGGGCAACCCTTGGGCTTCCAGCGACTTAAACGCCTTCTCCATATTCACCCTAAACACGGCCGTACGCCGCGTGCGTTGCGACGAATACGGCCTCATCGCGCGCTCCGACGCCTTATCGCTCTCAAAAACGGTGTAGCGGGCGGAACCCGTAATCGTGTCCGAAATCGTATCAAGCGCAGACACGGAACCGTTTTTGACTATCTTTTTTATGACGGTGACGACGATGTAGGGATTGTCCGATTTGCGCATTGTCCCGGCGTAATCCGCTATACTGAACGCGATGTTATCAAAGGCGCTCGTGTCGCTTGACGTTCTCGCTTTGAGTATACGCGCGGTTATATAGTCGGGAAGCGTTACCGCGTCGACGGCGCCCGAATCGCCAAGAGAAAAGCTGCCTATGCTATCGCTTATGGCCATGTCCCTGTCCACCGGGGCGAACTCCCCAAGGGGGGCGCTGCGAAACAGTGTGATTCGGTCGGTTGCCGAGCCGGAGTTCGCCGCCCTAAAATAAATACGCGCCTTTACCGAATCCACATCCGCCGAATCCGCGTTTATGGAGGAAGCGCCCCCCTTAATTTTGTATTGTACATGGGCGGCAAGTGTGTCTTCCTCGTCGCTTACGCCAATGATTATACCGCCCGACGTGTAGGTGCCGAACAGCGAGTCGCGCGACGCCGGTAGGCTGAACACGGAGTCGACGATATCTTTGGGGCGGTTGTACAAGGAATCGAGGGTTACCCGCGCAAAAGCGCGTCCGGGCTCGGCGATCAGGGTGGAATCAATACCGCCGACAATACTGTCGCCCGCGCCGGTGATTACGTCGGTGCGTGAGCAGAATGGTAGCAAGGCTATGGTGCTTAGTAGAGCGGATATTGCGCGTATACGGTTGAAACGCATCTTTTGCTTACGGTCCTTCCTTGTTCGATGGCGTGTTTACTTACATCTATTATATATTAGTCACTACGAAAAAGTCAAATTATTAAAGTCAAAAACTTTAAAATCTTTGCCTAAGTCAGAGTCAGGATTAGGGTTGATAACATAAAATAGCAAAAAGTGTCCCATAAG
>LIUJ01000103.1:0-283 GCA_001462255.1 Fibrobacteria bacterium GUT77
CGGAGACTTTACTATTGACCGGCATATATGGCCGAAGCGTACCGGTGCGGAGATCGACGCCGAGATCTTGCGCATACAAGCCGAGCACCCGGAACGCTTCACAGGAAAGCCAGTAAGGTGGACGGGAGACTGACAGCATAAGACACGCGCCCGCCGCCACCATTCGTCAAAACCAATCAATTTGAATTAAAAGCGTCCACCCTATCCTCGGTGTGGTCGGGAACCTCGCTCCGCTTAAGGTTAGAGTCGCAAGTATGTTGTATTCTTTCGCCGACATACTTTT
>LIUJ01000103.1:549-4873 GCA_001462255.1 Fibrobacteria bacterium GUT77
TGATGTAATCTTTCTGAAAAGTAGCGATTATACCGGAATGTTTTTTTGAATCGAATCTGTCTAGTGACAAAACAGCCCGCATGGCGTTGAATATGCAATAATACGAGCGATTGGCGGAATTTTCCAACAGACCGAGAGCCAATTCCGCTTCGGCACCTTGCAAACAAGTCTTCGCTTTCTCAATGCGATAACACGCCAAGTCTTCCGGTGAATAGTCAGGCTGCATATAGTTCCACCCCATCTCTTTGTACGTTTATATAGAAACCGGAGGCATCCAAATATTTGTGATAAATGGCGCTACAATCCATACACAAACTGACGAGTACGCCATAGTTCCCAAGAAGACTTCCGGTAACGGCACGGATTTTTCGGCGTGTTGTGTGCGTGTCTTCCGGTGCGATATCGGCGACTATCAATATATCAACGTCCGACTCTTCATCGTAGTCCCCCCTGGCGTAGGAGCCGAAGAGGACTACCTTTTCTAATTTGTCGCCCAAGACCTCTTTGGCGGCGGCGCAGACTCTTTCCGTAATCTTATTCAGAGTGTCTTTATCGCACATAGTCCCCCCCCTTTGATATTAAATATAATAGATTTCGTCCATAAATCCAAACTTCACACACAATAAAAAACGGGCGTCCGTCGTCCGGTCGCCCTTCGCCGCGCGGGTATTGGTTTATAGCTCATCATGGAGCCGTACTTGCGTCGCCCTATCCACCGCGGTCTTGGTTTTTTCGGAGACGTCGGAGATGTCGTGCACGGTTCTTTTTATCTCGGTGCTGATCTGACCTATCAGGTCGTTGATATTCTTTATGGAGTTCGTAGCGTGTTCCTCTATTTGTTGGGTTTGGGAGACGGTGTCTTTGGAGGAGTGCGCGAGGTTTCGCACTTCCGCCGCCACGACCGCAAACGCCTTGCCTTGCTCTCCGGCTCTGGCGGCCTCAACGGAGGCGTTGAGCGATATGATGTTTATCTGCATGGCGATTTTGTCGATGGCCGTCGCCATTTTGTTGTATTGTTCTATCGCTGCGTTCACATCGGAAACGCTGTTGACGATTACGTTGCACAGTTCGTTTACGTTGGAAATGTCGGCGCGGATTTGGTTGATATTCGTGAGGTTTTCAGTTGACATATCAATCAGGAAGTGTTGTTCCCGATTGACGTCGTTGCGGACTTTTTGAATGCAGTTCGTAGGGATATTCAGCCCGCACGCTATCTTTTTTGCCATATCGCGGCAGGTATCGGAACCGCAAGCCGTGCAGTTGAATTTTTGCTCCGTTTCCGTTTCTTTGCCAAGTTGCCGGAAGGAATTCTCTATATCGCGTTCGGTAGGAGCAAATTGGTGAACATGCTCCGGTGTATACTTTCGGATAAAATCGTTCAAGTTCAGCGTTTGGTCGTATTCGTCGTACAGCGCGTCAAAATCCTCGCGGCTGCGCGCCAGGACATTCTGCCGCGCCGCGTCCATAATCGCGTTGACGTCGAAAACGTCGCGTTCATGAACGCAACCCGTTCCTAAGTTGCAACCTTCGGGGCAATTCAGCACGTCGAATATCGCAGGCAGGTTCACGCCGCGTTTCTCGGCGAATTCATTTAACGCGCGGTATACGACGCCCTGTCCCTCGGACTTATCAATGCGTACAGCTTTGCCGAGGTACAGTTCCACGTTTTCTTTCAGCCCGCCCGGCATGGAGTATAGGCATCCGAGCGACGACTCCGCGTGGTCAAAACCCGATTCTTCACTTGGCAACTCAATCCCGTTCTGTTCTATGTAGTCGTAGAGTTTCTTAAGCGTTACGTTGTATTGTACGTACTGCGTCGCGTCGAACTCGCGCGCTTTCGCGATACAGGGGGAGAGCGCGGCGATTTTGTCGTTTATACCTTCGTATTTTTTCATAAAGATAGCGGTGCACAGCATCGGGCTATGCACCGGCGAGAGGTACGGCATCAACTCGCGTTTGTGCATCAATACATAATTCACGATGGCCGGGCACGGCTGCGTGATGATGGATTCGGGCGCGTTCTTTTGAATGTACCTGATATGCGCCCAAGTGCATATATCGGCGCCCAACGAGACGTCATAGATTTTTTTTACGCCGATCTCCCTAAGCCACGTCAGCAGGCGCCCCCAGTTTTCGCCGTTGGCGCGGTTGGCGGGCGCGGCGAAGAGGGAGATGGGGACGCCGTTCCGCAAATCGTTTATGAACCGCTCGGTATCGTCGTTGTAACCTCGGCAGTTATGCGGGCAAGCGTGGATGCAGGCGCCGCACGCGATACACCGGTTGGAATCGACTTTTACCTTGATTCGCCCGGCGTCGCCGTAAGCGATATTGGCGCCCTCAATCGGGCAAACGCGGATACACCGGTTACATCCTACGCACGTAGCGACATCGTTGGAAATTAGTTCACGCATACTTCCTCCCGTCTATAGAAAAAATAAGCCTACTCTATTACTCAAAATACATCTCGCCGTCTTAAAAATCCAAATCTTTATCTTTTTAGACGGATTGATATATGTTGACGGAAAGGAATCAATCTCCGCGTGGCCTAAAACGGGTCTTCACCGTTTTGCGGGTTGGCCCGCGTTACCGCCAGACCCGACGGCGGCATTCCCGTTGAGATTTTTCGCTCTACAATATTTGTCGACGTGTTGACTACCGCGACGCCGGACGAAGAGTAGTCTCTGTTACCTACGTAGAGTTTTGATCCGTAGTAGGCGAGGCCGCCGGAGCCGTCGGATATGCCGCTTATGGGCGCACCGATAGTTTTTGTTTGCGGATTGAACTCAAAGATGTAATTGTCCGGCCAACCTACGGTTACCGCTACGTATGCTTTTTCGGATGAAACGAATACGACATTCCCCAAGGCGCCGCCGAACGCGCTGCCGTCGGCTATCAGGCCAAGATTTTTATTGCTCGTCAAATCAATCATCTCAACGCCGGAGGTAGTAGCGGTAACATCCGCCCAATCGCCGCTTGACGAAACGATAAGTTTGCTTCCAAAGACGTCCATTGACATCGGATTTTTTTTATTCAGTTTGACGGAGGTAACGACGGTGTCCGCACGCGTATCAATCACCGCTATCAAACTCGTATCGGCGGCGCCATACAGACTGTTCAATCGTTGGCAGGCGACGTACAGATAATCGCCGTATACGGCAAGCGAACTCATATACGGGTACGCCTCGGCGCTGTCGGTTCCGACGTAGGTGTTGAAGCGTGACAGGTCTATCGTCGATACCCGTTTACCGGTACTTGGGTTAAAGACGATCATGTCGGCGCTCTCATGGCAACTGATATACGCTTTTGTTTCGGATATGACGGCAATGTCTTGGATATTCAGGCCGACTCCAACGGCTTCTTGATATTCGATTGCCGTTTTTGTCGTGTTGTATTTGACGACGTTGTCTTTGCCGTAGCGTTCCAATATATAGACGTCGCCGCCGAATGAGCGTATCGCGTTATCGGTGTAGAGCCCGGGAAAGAGATTCTGACGGACGGAGTAGTTATCGGTAGATATGATCTCAAAGTTAGCCGCGCTGTAATCCGCCGAGGCGGTAGTTACGGCTATGCCGATAGCGGGCGCGATAGGCGGGTCTGCGGACGGATCTGTTTTTACCGTATCGCTTACCGGATCGCTGCAAGACGCAAACAATATTGCCGTCAACCCCGTTAATATTGTTGACTTTACAAAAAAGTTACGCATAAAACGCCTCCATAAAAAAGTTAAAAGTAAAAAGCCGCCGATACGGTATGCGTTCTCTTCGGCTTAGGGTTATCGAGAAAATCGAAATTAGCCGTGTTAAGGTAATTGTCAACGCGGTAACGCAACGATAATTTTTTCTTTACGTTATACGACGCCCACGCGCTTAATTCAAATTGTCGCGGACGTTTTACAATGTTCTCTATGCTCAAATAACAATCGCTTTCATATTTTATACCGTGGCCGGCGTTGATATTCCATACGTCGATTTCCGTTTTGAGAAATCCTGAAAGCGTCGGGACGTACGGTTCGATTCTGCCTATCCAACTCCGATCTTTCGCGTTGTCAATAATGCTTTTTAGATACGAAGCGCTCAATTCTACCGTGAAAATTCGCAACGGTTTCGCATTGACGTCGAGCTCCGCCCCGTAAAATTTCGTGTCGGCAAAATTCATCACCTTAACAAAACCGTTACCGTAAGGTATGCTCTTGATTTTATCCCCCACCTTTCCGGCGAAAACCGACGCCGACGCGCCGTAATCGCCGATATCGATTGAGATGCCGGCGTCGGCTTCCACGCGAGTCTCTTCCCTTAAGTCCGGGTTTGAGATAAAGCCGCCGCTC
>LIUJ01000104.1:0-565 GCA_001462255.1 Fibrobacteria bacterium GUT77
TTTCATGGGGCTTAAGCGACAGGCTGCGAATTTTTGCAGGGCCTGTTCTTAATTTTGACATCTCGGCTATGGATGAATCCGGTGAAATCCGCCCATTCGCAGACAGGATAAGCTGGCTCGGCGCGGTGGGGCTTACATTCGCGCCCTTTACGATAAAAACTGCCCGAACCGATTTTGCCCCTTATGGAGAGATTGCATGGCAGTCAAATTTTAACAATAGTCCCGACAAAAATATCGGCGCTGACTTTGCCGCCGGATTTCGTTTTTCCACCGGACTGCGTATAACATGGCGCATATAACGGCGACTAAATATTATTTCATCTATTCGCTAAAAAAAATCAAAATTAACATTGCTGAAGAAAACAACGCCATAACTGGTGTGTATTTTGGCGATACTATGCCGTCCTGCTTTATCAAACAGGGCGGTTTTATCAAAGCCGAAACCCCGTTAATCAAAAAGGCCGCGTCACAGATAGAAGAATACCTTAACGGGAAACGGAAAGAATTCTCACTTCCGCTTGCCATGCATGGCACTGAATTTCAGATGGATGTCTGGCGGGCGCTG
>LIUJ01000104.1:739-1035 GCA_001462255.1 Fibrobacteria bacterium GUT77
CGTTCCTACAAAGAGATTGCCGAAATGATAAACAGGCCAAAAGCGGTACGCGCTGTTGGTATGGCGAACCACCGCAACCCCATTTCGATAATAGTGCCATGCCACCGCGTAATAGGCCATGACGGAAGCTTGACAGGTTACGGCGGCGGGCTTCCCCTTAAAAAATTTCTTTTGGAACTGGAACAGTCTTTCCCCGATTGACACATTCCGACATACATTCCATACTAAACTATGAATTTGGCGGATCGGATAACTTTAATCCGAATAATCCTTGCTCCGGTATTTTTTATCGAATA